>CAZANJ010000373.1:0-3608 GCA_964486415.1 uncultured Anaerolineales bacterium | reverse complement strand
TGAAATAAGGGCCCAAAATGGGCCTCCCAGTCTCAAAAATTATGAAATCCTACACAAGCAGAGGGATTCTCTGTTGAATACACCACACAATCCTTGAAGTCCAATATACTATGCACGAGCGCCAATAACGGTGATGCGTGATAGAGATGATGGGCAGTTTATTTTCGCAGTATTTCGCAGTGTTTCGCAAAATTTCGCAATTTAAGAGGAGAAAGAGCAGATGGCCACTAGACTAGATGAGTTTTATATACGCCTTTACCAGGGGAACAGACAAGATGAGGAGCTTGCAGAGTACCTATCCCAGTTCGACAACGCACGGCAGGGCACTAAACCCGACAAAGCCAAGGAGCTTATGAAACTTGGGTTGCAGGTTCTAAAAGATGAAAAGCAACTACCTGTTGAAGATATAATTCACCAGGCCGCTCAGAAAGCAGTACGGGAAGCGATGGCGCAGACATCGCCCAACCTGGATCAAGGTGCTGTGCGTCGAGCCGTGCAGGAGGCGATGCGAAGCACAGCATCGGAAGGAGGCAACCTGGACTTCACCCTGTCCGACATCCGCCAGGTGGTGAGCGTCGTTCTGGATCAGAAGTTCGACCGGCTGGACATCGCGGTGAAAGACAAGGGCCGTGCTGAAACTGATCCAGATGAGCAGGCCAAAGCAGAGGAAGATTTTGCTCATCTGATTGAATCACTAGAAGCATTCTAGATATTCCAATGGTCCAGATCGCGGATGCCGGAATGGGTGTCACACCGTGTGACACCCACGGTGATGTAGCTGCGGTGCTCGGTCAGGTTTCATCGTTCGCGATATGCTTCATTGTGAGAGCAGAAAGAGACAATGGCAGGCATTGTTACTCTGGAAATTGCAATGATGATGGGGTAGCACTCTCCTTGTCTTGGGGCGATGGCTAGCATAGCGGTTCAGTGCCTTGATCGGTGATTTATCTCAGCAGGATGGTTTTCCTGGCCGGACCGCCGGGGTAGCGGTTCGGGAGCGATTTCCGAACCGCCAGGGGGGAGGGTGGCACTTACCCCCTACCACCACCCCCGAACCGCCGGGGGGTAGAGGGGCAGCGGTGGGCGACGAAGCTGAAGAGCGGTCCATATTCAGACTGGGCAAGATACGGATTTGCCATTTCTCAATCAACGCCATCCCTCAAACGCGAGACCCAAGTGGCGGCCTGATGGCCGCCCCGTGAAGACCCACCGGCGAGCTCCTTCGAGAGCTTCACTGGGCGGCGCGGGAGTCGGCCAGCGGGAAGTGGCGGCCTGGTGGACGCCCAGAGAACGGATCTGAATCGGCGGATGTCTACTTTACGAGGGGCAACCTCGGAGGAGCAGCTCAGGTGGGGGGCAAGGATTGATGGTTTTTGAACCTATACTCTGTCTGGGGCGGGTTTCGGTTCCCCTGTTTCCCGTCCCGTGCCTCCGCGTGTCACCGCACGCGGGTGCGTTTACTTTTTCCATTTCTTGCGCTTGATCTTGCCGTTCTCGGTCACTTCCACCAGTATGTATTGATCCCGCTTGGGGAAGAACAGCAGAAACAACCCGAATAGAATCCGGGTCACACACCCGCGCTTTTCGTGAGGCTGCATCAGTTGGGCGGTGAAATCGGTGCGGTCCTGTACTACCCATCCCTTGTGTTGTAGCTTTGTGATTTCCTTTTGCAGTTTAGCCTTACGTTCCTCGGTGCTCAGTGTCATCGTTGTCTCCTTGGATTATGCTGTCTTAATACCCTTACGGGCATTGATAGTTTTTGGACCTAAGACCCACTCACAGACTTGCCATTAAAGCAAGCAACAAATACGTGCGACGAGCGAAAGCCTCCCAACAGTTAATGAACCTCGATTGGCCCACTACTTACTTCGACTAGAACACAACAAAAAGGGGGGGAAGCCCCTCTTCCCCCCCTCTTTGTTCTCATCTTCCCCTCTTTTTTTCCCCCTTCAAAATATCCCGTATCTCAGGTACAGCCCGTATTGCTTCACGTTTTCGCAGATATTGAAGTATCTTGGCTAGCCCCTTGCCAAAGGTCAGTATTATCACAAAGCCAAAACAGGCCGTGGCGCATACCATTGCACCGATTTCCAGTATCAAGGCGATTAAGACTGTCTTATTCATTGTCACCCCTGCAATGTAGCATGATGCTACATTTATTGTTTGGATATGGGAAGGTCTTAACGCCCTCACGGGCATTGATAGTTTTTGGACTATGTCGCCGGGCGCATAAAGCGTGACCAATCCGCCTACAGGTCTTAACGCCCTTACGGGCATTGATAGTTTTTGGACAAACGAGTTTGATGGCTGCTGCTCGCACCCACAAAACCTAAGTCTTAACGCCCTTACGGGCATTGATAGTTTTTGGACGAGATTGTCCGCGGAGGGAAAGAGAAGGTTGTCTTTAAGTCTTAACGCCCTTACGGGCATTGATAGTTTTTGGACTAAAAATGTTAAAGATGACCGAGACACAGGCAATGAAGGAGTCTTAACGCCCTTACGGGCATTGATAGTTTTTGGACCCAAGAAAATTGTGTCCGACAGTAAAGTCACCATAGTAAGGTCTTAACGCCCTTACGGGCATTGATAGTTTTTGGACAGCAGAAGCGTTTCGGCACCTGGGAGCTGGAGACGATCCAATCCACGTCTTAACGCCCTTACGGGCATTGATAGTTTTTGGACTGCTATATCTGCGATTTGTGGGCGGAAAACTCCCACATCTGGGATTATGCTGCTGTCTGATCCTCTGTTAAGGTTCTCCAACTGCTCAAAGTATACCATAAAGGCCGATTTTGTGCGAACACCCCCCTCGCGCACCCCTCTTTCGAGGCCCTTCTGGAGGGGGGTGTTCGCAACCACTCAATACTGCACCAGTGATGCAGACCACTACCGCAAATCACCGAGGAACTCCAGGAACGGCGCTGGCAGATCAGTCTCATAAACCTCGGTCGGCGTGAGAGAGCCGGTGGAGAGAACTTGCCACGTCACCCACGCCAAAGGGGCCTCATCTTTCCCGCAGTCGAAGTCCCAAAACTGCACCGAGCTTCGATCAACAACCCAGGCACCGTCAGGAAGGCGGAGAATGTGGACCGGCAGCGCGGGCACGTTGTCATATTCGGGATGATCCACGCGAATGACCAAGCGGTAATCCACGTTCTCATTGTCGGGCACCGTCTCGGTGTAGGCTGTGCGGACGCAGGGCGCGGGGATCTGTTCAGCGGGCCGCGCGATGGGGGGAAATCAGCGCAGCCGTCGGGCAGCTCCAGGGGTGGAGTGTTTTGGTGGAGAGGGGGCTGGTGTCGCTCAGAGGTGTAACAAGGGAAGGCAGGCAAGCGGCGAGTGAGACAATGGGTAAGAGTGTTGCATAAGTCCCACGTCAATCGCCAGAGTGCCATTCTCGGTCGATTTTTGCCGTCGATGCAGGCCTGTTTACAGCTCTGCAAGGATCAGATTTCTTGGCTTCTCAGAGGCTCAGGACAATCCTTTCAGTAGAACATTCCGCTGAAAACGGAACAGTTCGGCTCTTTCAACGTTGGCCTATGGTCTCGCGATGTCCTCCAAAAGAGTTATGCAACACTCTGAAAAAGGATGTATGGTGGCATCCAAGG
>CAZANJ010000372.1:0-3610 GCA_964486415.1 uncultured Anaerolineales bacterium | reverse complement strand
ACCATACGCAGCATGGTATAATCTTCCCATTGCCACGTGGTTTACTAAACATTCACAGGAGGCAGAAACGTGAAATTACACGAATATCAATCCAAGCGACTCTTCGCCAAGCACGGAGTGCCGATTCCGTCAGGAGATGTCGCGACTACGCCACAAGAAGCGCGTCACATCGCCGAAGAGCTAGGTAAACGCGTCGTCGTCAAGTCCCAGGTGCTCGTCGGCGGGCGCGGAAAGGCCGGCGGCATCAAATTAGCCCAAACCCCGGAAGAGGCCGAGGAGCTGGCTAAAAAGATTCTGGGTATGGAAATCAAAGGTTTGCCGGTACGAAAGGTTCTGCTGGATGAAGCCGCGGACATTAAAAAAGAAATCTACCTGGGGATCGTTGTGGATCGCGCAGCCCGACGCCCAGTTATGATGGCTTCTTCCGAGGGTGGGGTGGAAATCGAGGAAGTAGCTCGCGTCAATCCAGAGGCAATCAAAAAAGTCATTATCGATCCCTTTCTCAGTCTACGTGGCTACCAAACACTGGAACTGGCTAAGGGCATCGGCTTACCAAAGGAGCTTCACCGCGCCTTCGGGCACATTGCACAAGGACTTTACCGCTCCTTTGTAGCCTACGATGCCTCGCTGGCCGAGATAAATCCGTTGATCGTGACGGAGGATGATGATTTATTAGCAGTGGACGGTAAAATGGTACTCGATGACAACGGCCTTTTCCGTCACCCTGATTTGGCCGAGATGCGAGACATCGACGCAGAGACACCTGCGGAGCGAGAAGCTCGCGAAGCTGGTCTAAGCTATGTCCAACTTGATGGTTCCATTGGCTGCATGGTCAACGGAGCTGGACTGGCGATGGCGACGATGGACATCATCAAGCATTTTGGGGGAGAGCCAGCCAATTTCCTTGACATCGGAGGCGGCGCCCAGTCCGATAAAGTAGCAACTGCATTGCGCCTCATCCTACAGGATCCCGGTGTCGAAGCAGTGCTGTTCAATATCTTCGGCGGCATCACGCGCTGTGACGAGGTAGCAAAGGGAATTCTAGATGCTTTCGAGGAAGTAAAGCCTACTATTCCGTTAGTTGCCCGTCTAGTGGGCACTAATGAAGCAGAAGGCCGTGCATTGCTGGAAGCTTCTGAGTACGATTTAATCACAGCCGAGACTCTGGCTGATGCGGCACAGAAAGCCGTGAGTGCCTCTTAGAGGCATCCACTTAGTACCTATGATTGACTTGAAAGGAAAACTCAATTATGAGCATTCTGGTTGACAAGAACACGAGACTCCTTGTACAAGGCATCACCGGGCGCGAGGGTGAATTTCACAGCGAGCAGATGATCGAGTACGGCACTAACGTCGTGGCTGGCGTAACACCGGGTAAGGGAGGACAGAAAGCCTGTAACGATCAAGTGCCCGTTTTCGACACAGTAGCCGAAGCAGTGGAAAAGACCGAGGCCAATGCATCTATAATTTACGTGCCGGCCCGTTTCGCTGCAAACGCCATATTTGAGGCTGCTGATGCTAACATTTCACTAATCGTTTGCATCACAGAAGGCGTCCCAGTATTGGACATGATCAAGGTACGCGCTTATCTTGACCAGAAAAAAGCACGGCTGGTAGGCCCTAACTGTCCCGGACTCCTCTCGCCAAGTGAAGCCAAAGTCGGTATTATGCCAGGGCACATCGCCACACCCGGAGTGGTGGGATTGGTCTCACGCTCAGGCACCCTGACCTACGAGGTAGTTTATGCCCTTACTGCGCGAGATATCGGTCAAACGACGTGTGTCGGTATCGGCGGTGATCCCATAATTGGCACAGACTTCATCGACGCGCTAAAGTTGTTTGAGGCCGACCCTCAGACCGAACAGATAGTCCTCATCGGAGAAATAGGTGGCACCGACGAGGAACGCGCCGCGGAGTTCATATCCAAGCACGTGACCAAGCCCGTCACCGCTTTCATTGCGGGACGCACTGCGCCTCCAGGAAAGCGTATGGGCCATGCTGGTGCCATCATCCAAGGTGGTACCGGTACCGCTGCCGAGAAAATTGCCGCCTTTGAGGCTGTCGGCGTGTCAGTAGCTGAACATCCGGAGCAAATCGCCGACCTCGTGGCCCAGAGCCTGTAGAGATCTGAGAATGGAGAGTAGTCTCCGATCTGCAGTTTGCAACTTGAAATCTGCAATCTGCAATTACTTTCTACTTGCTATAGCATTAGGTCTGTTTGCAGCCATACCCTTTCTTACCCGGGCTGGTCTTCCCCACCAGACGGATGCAGAGCTCCATATCTATCGAGCGGCGGAACTGGGGCATTTGTTGCGCCAAGGTGTCTTTTATCCCCGCTGGGCGCCCGATCTTTATCTCGGATATGGATACCCCATTTTCAACTACTATGCTCCCCTGACCTACTATCTGGCCAATCTGTTTGACCTCTTACCGGGCTTGAACATCGTGGGTGGCGTCAAAGGCGTATTCATCCTCGGCTTGGTCGCCGCTTCGCTGGGCAGTTATCTGTTAGGTCGTGATATATTGTCACCCCATGGGAAAAAGGAACTGTCCAATCAAGCTGGCATAATCGCTGCTGCTACCTTTACCTTTGCTCCTTACATCGTTTTCATCGACCCCCACGCTCGCGGTGATCTGGCAGAACACTTCGCCGTATGTCTGCTGCCGCTGACTTTCTACTTCTTCCGACGCATAATGAACGGGGAAGGGGGATCTGGTGTTCTCCTGGGTAGTGTATTTTCTCTCTCCGCGTTGGTCTTTAGCCATAACCTGCTGGGCCTCGTCTCAAGTTGTCTGTTATTGACCTACTGGGTCTGGGAGATACTCACCTCCAGGAAGGCCCGGAATTCAGCCAAACGGGGGGTATTGGTCTTTGCTTTAGCAGCGGCAATCATTGCCTTTTTCTGGTTACCTATGCTTTGGGAACGTAACGCTGTCAAGCTCAATGTCATCGGGCCAGGTCACTTCGACTTCCGGCAACATTTTCTATCGCTGAGTGAGCTTTTAGCCCCATCATGCTCACTGGACTGGGGCGCCACAGCGCCACGCTTTCACCATAACCTGGGCCTTGCTCAATGGTTGTTAGCTCTTCCCGGCCTGGGCCTTCTCCTGTATTCGCTCTACCTCAAGCTGCCCTGGACAAATCGTCCTGCAAAAACGAGTCCTGTATCCCAATCCTCTGCTCTTTTCCCCCCATTGGCCGCCGCTGGATTTATCTTCCTGATGTTGCCAGCCTCCAAGCCTATCTGGGAACATGTTCCTGTTATGCCGTACTTGCAGTTTCCTTGGCGGCTGTTAGGCCCGACTAACTTGATGCTATCGATCTGTGCAGCGATTGGGGTCTCGATCTTGCCAAACGAAGGGTGGCGTGATTTAGCTCTGGCAGTCACACTGGCCTCGATTTTGCTGTTGGCTCTACCGCTGCTTTACCCCTTGCCGTGGGCACCAGACTTCGGTGGCACAGCCCCACTCGATATCATTCAATGGGAGTTGGAGAGCTTAGCATTTGGCACAACTTCCACCGGTGACTTTTTGCCTGTGGAAGCTGCCCATGTACCGATGCATCCAGCGGAGACACTGCTTAAGTCTTATCAACAATCCGGACAGACCG
>CAZANJ010000371.1:0-3624 GCA_964486415.1 uncultured Anaerolineales bacterium | reverse complement strand
GCAGCTATGTGCAATGCACTTTAGGAAGCGCGTTGCATCTTAACCTGATTAGCGCAAGCCCCTCGCCGAAAGAGGCGATGGGGCTTCATTGTAAATCTTCCCTCAAGAGCGATGAGATTCAAGCTACCTTCAGCCGTTCATCTCTTTCTTATTCATGATCACAAGATCCTCCTGCTGCGTCGCTTCAACACCGGATATGAAGATGGCAACTACAGCGTCGTCGCCGGTCACCTGAACGGCGGCGAGGGGGTCAAGGCCGCGATGATGCGAGAGGCGCGGGAGGAGGCGGGCATCAAAATCGCCCCGGATGATTTGCAAGTCGTCGGCGTGATGCACCGCATATCGGATGAAGAACGGATCGATTTCTTTCTCGCTGCGCGGTCGTGGTCGGGCGAGGTCGAAAACCGGGAGCCGCATAAGTGCGACCGTCTGGCCTGGTTTGATATGGACGATCTGCCCGATAACGTGATCCCATATGTCGAGAGGGCGCTGGGAAACTACCGGCTGGGGAAGTGGTTCGATAGCTTTGGACTGGATCTAGCAGCAAGTTGCGGGGTTTGATCTGAGGTGCTGTATCGAAACCTGGACGAGTATTGGGAGTGGCGCGAGCGTGCCCCTCAGCGGAAATGAATGCTAATGAGTGAGATAAAGGCAAGTCGATTTGGAAATGCAATGGAGGAAAGCTAGATGACAAACACAAACTGGAGCATAACCACCGATGCCTCGCTTCAGGCCGTCGTGGACTGCGCGGAGTGCCCGCCGATTCTGAGCCAAACGCTCACCGGCCCGCTCTCCTGGCAGGTGCGAAACGAGACCACGGTCGGGCGGGCGCTGCGGGCCTCCCGGCTGGCGCCGCAGTGGATCGCCGCGTTGCTGGCGATGGGCGCCACTGTGACGGTGGACGACGAAGAGGTCCCACTGGAGGCGGTGCTGCGCCGCGATGTGAAGGGCGATGTGACGGCGCTGAACGTTTCTCTTGACGATGCTTTGCGGTGGGGCCAGGCCCGCGTGGGCCGCACCCCGGCCGACGATCCCATCGTCGCGGCCGTCGCCGCCGTGCGGCTGAACGATGACGTGGTGAAAGAGGCCCGCGTCGCGCTCAGCGGCGCCTGGTCGGAGGTGGCGAAGCTGGCCGAGGCGCCGACCGCGCTGGTCGGCGGATCGCTGAACGGGAGCCACATCCAGGAGGTAGCGGCGGCGGTTGAGGAAGAGGTCGCGCCGCCGGACGATTACCTGGGCAGCGAGGAGTACCGACGGGCGATGGCGGGCGTGCTGACCCGCCGCGCGCTGGAGGCGTGTTTGCGACAGGAGGCGAGCGATGCGTAACGACAAATCACAGACGATCACGCTGACGATCAACGGCGAGACGAAGAACCTGACCGTCCATCCGGCGGACATGCTGCTGGACGCGCTGCGAGCGGCTTCTTACACCAGCGTCAAGTACGGCTGCGGCACCGGCGATTGCGGCGCCTGCACCGTGCTGCTGGACGGCGAACCGGTCCATAGCTGCCAGATGCGCGCCATCGATGCCGATGGACGAGACATCATCACCGTCGAGGCGCTGTCCGCGGTGCCCACGCGCGACGTGGACGACCTGCACCCCATCCAACGGGCCTTCGTCGAGACCGGCGCCATCCAGTGCGGCTACTGCACCCCGGCCCAGATCCTGGCGACCAAGGCGCTGCTCGACCGCAACCCTGACCCCAGCCGCGCGGAGATTGAGGAGGCGCTCGGCGGCGTGCTCTGCCGCTGCACCGGCTACGTCAAGATCGTGCAGGCGGTGGAGCGCGCGGCGGCCCTGCTGCGCGGCGAGGAGGTCGCGCCTTTCGAGCATGTGGAAGCCACACTGGCGGAGGAGGAATCGCCGGCCGAGCTGCTGGGCGAGTATTATCGCATTCCCGGCGATGGTCGCCATCCACGCACCCCGATGGTCATCACCCCGGCGGAGATGGAGCCGCTGGACGTGGTCGGGGAGTCGGAGCTGAAGGTCGACGGCGTCAAGCTGGCCGCTGGTCGCCCGGTCTTCACCGATGACGTCAAGCTGGCTGGACTGCTTTACGGCGCGCTGCTGACCAGCCCCCACGCGCACGCGCGTATCAAAGAGATCGACGCCAGCGAGGCCCGCGCGCTGGAGGGCGTCCACGCCGTGCTGACCCACAAGGACATCCCGCGCGTCAAGTACGCCTCCGGCGGGCAGAGCTTCCCGCAGCCGCCGCCCTTCGACCAGGTCTGCCTGGACGACAAGGTGCGCCACGTTGGCGACCGGGTGGCGATTGTCGCCGCCGAGACGCCGCGGCTGGCCCGGCGCGCGCTGCGGCTGATCGACGTCGAGTACGAGGTGCTGGAGCCGGTGATGGACGGCGAGGCCGCGATGGCCGAGGGCGCCCCCGTCGTCCACGACGAGCCGGACACGGAATCCATCTACGACCCCGAGCACAACATCGTCCACCACATTGAGGCCGACGGGGGCGACGCCGAGGCCCAGTGGGCGCGGGCCGATCACGTCTTCGAGCGGGAGTACCGCACCTCGCAGCAGCAGCAGACCAACATCGAGCCCCACGTCTGCATCACCTATTGGGACGAGGATGGGCGGCTGGTGGTGCGCACCAGCACCCAGGTGCCCTTCCACATCCGGCGCATGCTGGCCCCGCTGATCGATCTTTCCGAGAAAAACATCCGCGTGATCAAGCCGCGCATCGGCGGTGGCTTCGGCAACAAGCAGGAGATGATCCTGGAGGATCTCTGCGCCCACCTGACCATCGCCACGGGCCGCCCGGTGCGCATGGAGTACACGCGCCGCGAGGAGTTCACCAGCTCCCGCAGCCGTCATCCCACGGTGCAGCGCTACAAGGTCGGCGTGACCGACGATATGGACGTGGTCGCCACCGAGTTCAACCTGATCGGCGACACCGGCGCGTACGGCGCCCACGGCCTGACAGTCAATATGGTGGCCGGGCAGAAGGGCCTCACGCTCTACAACACGCCCTACTCCAAGTTCGTCTGCGACGTGGTCTACACCACCAAGCCGATCCCGGGCGCCTTCCGCGGCTACGGCGCCATGCAGGCCCTCTTCGGGCTTGAGACGCTGATGTCGGAGATCGCCGACCAGATGGGCTGGGATGTGGTGGAGTTCAAGCGCCAGAACTGGATCAAGGAGGGCGAGGAGCTGCTGATGGCCAAGGCGCTGGGCGAGGGCCGCGAGGGCTTCGCTCAGACGATCCACACCAACGGCTTGGAGGAATGCGTGCGGGTCGGCCTGGAGGCGGTCGATTGGTCCAACAAGCGCGGCCAGATGAACGAGGGGAACGACGGCCCCATCCGACGCGGGATTGGGATGGCCGTGATGGGCCACGGCAGCGGCATCGCGGGGCTGGATATGGCCGCGGCGACGATCCGCATCAACGACGATGGCTCCTTCCATCTGCTGATCGGCGCCACCGACATCGGCACCGGCTCCGACACCATCCTGGGCCAGATGGCGGCCGAGGTGCTCGGCGTCCCGCTGGAGGATGTGATCGTCTACTCCTCCGATACCGACTTCACGCCCTTCGACAAGGGGGCTTACGCCTCCAGCACGACCTACATCAGCGGCGGGGCGGTACGCAAGGCGGCGGAAAAGGCAGC
>CAZANJ010000370.1:0-3636 GCA_964486415.1 uncultured Anaerolineales bacterium | reverse complement strand
CAGCAGCCTACGAGCTAGACAAATTGCTACGCTTGGCGCATTTTCACCATCTGCGTGAGGCTGACTTACATGCTCTCAAGAAACATGGATCAGAGTCGAGTCATCACACCTGGTTGTGGGAACGTTGCCAGAATTTATGGTCAGTTTTGCGAAACCTCCACGACAGACGTGGTGTAGATGACCGTTATGACACCATCTTGGATTTTATGAGAAAGAGTGTTCCTGCCTTTCAAGACTTACTTATTGAGCAGACAGGCCCAACCACTGTTTACGGAAACTTTATAGAGAAAGGGCGCCGCCAGCCTATCCGTGCTTCTGGTGTGTCAGATGGACACCTTCAAATGCTGATTCTCTTAACGGCCTTGTTCTCTGAGGGAAAGGATCGCCCTTCTTTAATCTTGTTCGATGAGCCGGAAATATCTCTCCATCCCTATGCCCTATCTATTTTTGCGGAGGCAGTCAAGATGGCTGTTGAGGAGTGTGGCAAGCAGATATTTATCGCTACGCATTCGCCGGTTCTCATCAGTCAGTTTGCCCCGAGAAATATTCTGGCTGCGGAAATTGGCGGGTTTGGGCAGACGATCATCAGAAGAGTCAGTGAGATAGAGAGAGTTCAGGACTTGCTAGAAAAATACGCCACCGGGTCGCTCTACATGGCGGAAATGATCGCTCCGCAAAGCGGGATTGAGCTTGAGGTGAAAGAACCTGTATGAGTGATCGGTCTTGCTCTTTCCTCCAGTTTGGTCTCATCGTCACCGGTGAAGCAGAGCGTGAACATCTGCCTAAGCTGTTCAGCTCTCTTATGGAAACCCAGGTCTGCCACTTCAGGATCATCAAGTTCGTTGGGCAGCGCGATCCGATCACGTCGCCAGGGCGAAAACTAAGGATGGTCGGGAGCGGTAAGATCATACCGGACAGGGACGAGGCCGACATCGGCCTGCCTGCCAGGCGATACCTTAACTCCCGTGAGTGCGGCCTGGTCGTGTTGATAGATGACCTGGAGCATGATCGGCGAGGGGAAGCTCAACCAGTCTTTGACCGATACCGACGTGCTCTCGACACTATCCTCACCAAAGAGCAAGAGTCAAGAGCGGCGGTGCACTTTCTCGTCAACATGCTGGAGGCTTATTACTTCGCCGATGCTGAAGCCTTCAATGCGGCGTTGGGCCTGGAACCACCCTTGGAGGATTATGGAGGAGATGTAGAGGCCATTCGTAACCCCAAGAGCGACCTCAAGGAGTTGTATCCCGGTTTCGAGGAGGTTAGGGATGGCGGAAGAATACTCGATTCTCTAAACATCCCGCACG
This sequence comes from uncultured Anaerolineales bacterium, assembly GCA_964486415.1. Taxonomy (GTDB): domain Bacteria; phylum Chloroflexota; class Anaerolineae; order B4-G1; family B4-G1; genus CAZANJ01. Next base: position 2,329 of record CAZANJ010000370.1, on the reverse strand, counting down.
TTCTGTCTCGGCCTGACACATGTGCCTGGCTCCGGACCCTGTTCGCTTGGTGCGTGAAGGCGTTGAGATGGTACATACTGTATGAACTGCCCAATCTAGACGACCAGTACTCCCTTCGAGATGGTGTGATGAGTCCCGTGACTAGGCCACAACTGGCCGCTTTCTGTACTGAGGAGGATGAAGATGGAATCTAGGATCGTAACGCTAGACGTCAACAATCGTGAACAAACAATGCCGGTTCAGTCCAACACCACGCTGCTGCAGTTGCTCCGTCGCCTCGGTTACACCGACGTCAAGAACGGCTGCGAGAAGGGCGACTGCGGCGCGTGCGCGGTCTTATTGGACGGCGAGCCGGTCAACAGTTGCCTCGTGCTGGCCTGGCAGGCTGAGGGCGCCGAGATCATCACCAACGCCGGGCTGGGCACGCTGGACGATCCTCATCCGCTGCAAGAGGCCTTCGCCGACAGCGGCGGCGCGCAGTGTGGCTACTGCACGCCGGGCATGATCGTCTCGGCCAAGGCGCTGCTGGACCGCAACCCGGATCCTACCGAGGAGGAGATTCGCGAGGCCATCGCCGGTAACCTGTGCCGCTGCACGGGCTATGCTCAGATCATTGAGGCGGTTCAAATGGCCGCCGAGCGGATGCAAGATACGGGAGGTGAAGTATGACCCGCGACATCAAACCTTTACCCGAAGTTGATTTACCCGAAATGCGTCAGGTCGGCAAGCCGCTGCGCCGCGTCGACGCGCTGGGCAAGACCACCGGCACCACCGTTTACGCCGGGGACTTCGAGATGCCCAATATGCTCCACGCCAAGGTCTTCCGCTCAAGCGAGCCCTCGGCGCGGATTGTACATCTGGACGTCAGCGCGGCCGAGGCGCTGGAGGGCGTCGAGTGCGTGCTGACCGCCGAGGATCTGCCCGGCGGCCGGCTGGCGACCGATATGCCCGGCCAGACCGGTCAGGAGGAGCGCAAGGGCTCCAAGGCGCCGGTGCTGGCCTCCGATCGCGTGCGCTTCGTGGGCGAGCCGATCGCGCTGGTGGCGGCCGAATCGCTTGCGATCGCCGAGCAAGCGCTGGACCTGATCGAGATTGAGTACGAGCCGCTGCCCGGCGTCTACGATCCGCGGGAGGCGATGCAGCCGGACGCGCCCGTGGTCTACGAGCCCGATAACATCGTCGCCACCTGGAAGATCGACAAGGGCGACGTGGAGGCCGGCTTCGCCGCGGCCGACCAGATCGTGGAGAACACCTTCGCCATGCCCTTCATCGATCACGCCTATCTGGAGCCGGAGGCCGGCGTGGCCTGGGTGGACGACCAGGACGTGATCAACATCCGCGTCTGCACCCAGGTGGTGGAGCACTTCCGCAGCATCGCGCAGGCCGTGGGCGTGCCGCACAACAAGGTCCACGTCCAGGGCACGATGATCGGCGGCGGCTTCGGCGGCAAGGAGGACATCACCGTCGAGATCTTCCTGGCGCTGCTGACCAAGGCCACGCGCCGTCCGGTGAAGTTGGTCTACACGCGCGAGGAGTCGATCCTGGCTCACTCCAAGCGCCATCCCTTCATCATCACCCACCGCACCGGCGTCAAGGAGGACGGGCGTATCACGGCCGCCGAGATCGAGATGATCGCCAACGCCGGCGCCTATCCCTACCTCAGCCCCTACGTCTCGCTCTACGCCACCGTCACCGCGAACGGGCCGTACAAGGTGGACAACCTCAAAGTCGATACCAAGGCCGTCGCCACCAACAACCCCTTCACCAGCGCTTTTCGTGGCTTCGGCGCGGCGCAGGCCGCTGTGGCCTATGAGCAGCAGATGGACGAGGTGGCCAAGGCGCTCGGAATGGACCCGCTGGAGTTCCGCAAGGTGAACTATCTGGAGACCGGCGACCGCAACGCGCTCGGTCAGGAGATCGAGAGCGCGGTCTGGCTGGAGGAGGAGGCCACGCGGGCGCTGGCGGCGCTGGACGAGAAGGAGGGCGACGACGGCCCGGTCAAGGTGGGCCGCGGCTTCGCGACCACGATGCAGAGCTACGGTCGCATCATGTGGTTCCACGATACCTCCCGCTCCTGGGTCGGCATCGAGCAGGACGGCACGGTGGTGGTGCGCTGCGGCGCCCCCGACCTGGGCGCCGGGCAGGCCAACAGCCTGTGCCAGATCGCGGCCGAGGTGCTGGGCGTGCCGCTGGAGGACGTGACGGTCTATAACTCCGATTCGGCGCTGACGCCGCTGGCGGGCACCACCACGGCCACGCGGCAGCTCTTTATGTCGGGCAACGCCACGCTCAAGGCGGCGCGGATGGTGCGCGAGGTGCTGGTCGAGCG
>CAZANJ010000369.1:0-3643 GCA_964486415.1 uncultured Anaerolineales bacterium | reverse complement strand
CCATCGAGACCGCGGTCGATTACGCGCTGGAGATCGTGGCGGCGGTGCGGGCTGGTCGGTTCGCGCCCACGCCCTCGCACGACGGCTGCCCGCGATTCTGCCCGGCGGCCGCTTTCTGCGAGCATTTCGAGGCGCGGTCTTGGTGACGCTAAATTGACAGCTTCGTCGTTACCGCTACAATCACCAACAGAATAAGCACTACCCGACCACAGAGCTAGACCGAAAACCAAAGAGAGCAGTAAATATGAGAGGAAGATGATAGAAACTGATTTCGACGTGACGTTTGTAGCCCGGCTGGCTCAGCGGGAAAAGCAAGTACAACAATACTATCGACCGATCATTGGGGTGCATAAGTGGTTCGCTCGTCGGCCCGGCACCCTATTTCGTGCGTTGTTGTTGGCCGAGTTCTCCAACGGTCAACCGCTGATCACTCGTTTTTACCAGAGTAATAATCTGAGCCCCCTCACTGTCGGTGACCCTTTTATGGGGGGAGGCACTCCACTTCTGGAAGCCAATCGCGTGGGATGTAACGCTGTGGGCACGGACATTAACCCGATGGCCTATTGGATTGTGCGCCAGGAGATTGCCGATCTAGATCGTCAAGCCTTTCGAGCAGTTGCTCAAGAAGTTGTCAAAGCAGTTGAGGAAGAAATTGGGAAATTGTATCAGACCCGGTGCGTCTATTGCGGCAATCCCCATGCTTCAGTCAAATACTTTCTCTGGGTCAAACAACAACCATGTGATGCGTGTGGTCAGTTAGTTGATCTATTTTCAAACTACGTGCTGGCAAAGAATCAGCGTCATCCTAACTACGTGCTGGTCTGTCCCTCGTGCAGTGCGCTCAACGATCTGGAAGAGATTGATGATTTGTCGGATAAGCATTGCACCTCTTGCCAATCAAGTCTGGTCGTCAAAGGGCCAGCTCGCCGTGGCTCTTTCACCTGCTCTTACTGCGACCACCAAAACGCATATCCTGAGACGCAACGAGGACCTCTCGAACATCGCCTCTTTGCTCTGGAGTATCATTGCCCCGCCTGCAAACCGACACACCAAGGACGCTTTTTTAAGGCGCCCGACGATGCGGATCTTTCACGCATTGAGGAAGCGCAGTCCCGGCTCGCAATGTCGGACCAAACATTTCTTCCCGATAATGACATTCCACCAGGAGATGAATCTGATCGCTTGCACCGCTGGGGATACCGTGCCTATAAGCAACTTTTCAATCCACGCCAATTGCTCAGCCTGGGTACGCTGGCCCGTAAAATCTCTGCTGTTCAAGATGATTCAATTCGATATGCGTTGCTTACTGTCTTCTCGGATACACTACGTTACCAGAACATGTTGTGCCGTTACGATTCGTATGCCCTGAAAATCGCCGACATCTTCTCGGTTCACGGGTTTCCCGTCAGTCTCACTCAATGCGAGAATTCAGTGCTGGGTATTCCAGGGGTTGGAAGCGGAGGATTTCGTCACTTTGTGGAAAAATATGACAGGGCGAAGGAATACTGTGAAAGGCCCTTCGACAGCTATCCAGAAAAGCCTAAGCGAGATGTTTTCATACCTGGAGAATCGATCGGAGCTCGTTTAGTCTCAAGTTTCCCCCAGGACCTTACCTCCAAATCCGCTTATCTTCAAGCTATATCCGCAGATCGGTTAGCATTGCCTGCTGATTCATTGGATGCTGTACTGACAGATCCACCATACTTCGGCAACGTTCAATATGCTGAGTTGATGGACTTCTGCTACGTATGGCTCAAGAAACACTTGGCTGAGGAATTTCCAGCGTTTCGACCTACTTCCACACGAACTGATGAAGAACTAACGGTCAATGAAACGGAAGGGCGTGATATTGTCCATTTCACGGAGGGATTGAGCCAAATCTTTGTCCATTTCGCTCACGCTTTGAAACCTGGGGGACCGTTTGCCTTCACCTATCATCACAACGATATAGAAGCCTACCTCCCTATCGCGGTCGCCCTGCTCGATGCCCAGTTGATTTGCACGGAAACGTTACCTTGCCCCGCCGAGATGGGAGCTTCCATACATATCAACGGCACAGGATCCTCAGTTATGGACACAATCTTTGTCTGCCGGACAACCGGCAAGCTCCGAGCCAGTCATTTCGCTACCGATCGAGAAGATATCAAAGATATGTTGCGCTCTGATCTGGATAATCTTCGGCAAGCTGGACTGACGCCAACTGAGGGAGATGCTGATTGTCTGCTATTGGGTCACATCGTCCGGCTAGCTGTGTGGCAACTCCATTCCAAATGGCAAGTTAATATCCCTGTCAGCAGTAAGCTAGATCTGGTTCGAAAAGGGATGCAACAGGTCTATCCATTGGATCTCCTCCACCGATTGGCTATGGAAACCTTATCCTCTCTGTCGAACGAAGACCTGTTAGCACATATGCGTGTTCAAGAGGAGCCATCAAGTTATGATGTCAGCGAAATACCCTTTTGAGGTGCCCTACGCAGAGATCGAAGCGGACCCCGACCCTTTCATCAATGCGGTGATCAACACATTGGAATCTTCGTTTATGGTCTTGCCCCGTGGCTCGGGGTTTGTTTCGTACCCTCGGTTCCAAGAAGCTTATGAGGTGCTAAAACGTCACACATCAGGCTTCGCGATCGTTAAACTGGATGTTGTGATGAACGCTGTTGAGGAGGATGCCTTGGTCTTTGTCATATTGCGGACTATGTTGGGATTCACGGCACCTGAACTTGCCTACTCAGCTAGCCAAAGAAGTGACCTCACCGTCCCCCAAGGGTACGCTCGCAGTTTTGATCGTCGCGTCCGCGATAACCAGCATGCGCTTGATACGATTACGTCGACTGGGCACGAGCGCGTAGCCGCTATGGTCTCCACCACATGTGCCTTGCTGGCGAAGGGAGCACCCAAGACATCATCAGATATGATCCACCGACTGGACAAAGCCGATACGTGCTCAGGTGTTGGCAGTGTCAGACACGTAGCGAAGGAAGGTGTTCCTTACGCTATGCTGCTTTATGAGCGCTTCCTGGGACGTCCCTTCGCCGGACACCGGGATTCTGTCTCAGGTTTGGTCGGTGAGGTGATGGAAAGTGCTGTAAATGATCGATTGAGGGAAGCAGGAATCAGTTTTCGCGAGACAAGGTACGCAGAGCGTATTGAAGGGGTTGATCAGGTGCCCGATTTCATCATACCTGACGAGTGGAATCCCAGAGTTGTCATCGAAGCGAAAATCACGGAGGATGATGGTACAGCTAGAGACAAGGTGACACGCATCCAGCACTTGGCCGAGATAGCTCGCCAGCGACGCTTGCATAGTGAGCCGGGATTTGAAGTTATCGCTTGTATTGACGGACGAGGTTTCAGCGTGCGTCGCGAGGATATGCGTAAGCTGCTCGAAGCAACACAAGGCAAAGTGTTTACACTGGAAACGCTGAATCACATCGTCGAGAACTCTGGCTTGAAAGCTTTCACGAGCAAGTGAAACTGCTGCACTCCACCATAAAAATGACTATCCTCAACCTCCTTGAGCTCAACGAAGCTCAACAAGAGGCCGCTACCGCTACAGGCGATCTGGTCGTCACCGCCGGGGCCGGTTCCGGCAAGACGCGCACGCTGGTGGCCCGCTATCTCTCGCTGCTGGAGAGCGGCG
>CAZANJ010000368.1:0-3648 GCA_964486415.1 uncultured Anaerolineales bacterium | reverse complement strand
ACTGTTCAAAAGACGCCGGGTGACACACCCGGCTTGAGCGGCTGAGTAGATACGGCGGCTGTAAGTTAGAGGGGCTATCTCAGGCTCCCTCTTCCTCGCCCTCGTCCAATCCAATGCCGAAGTAATACTCCAGAATCTCGCGGGTCACTGGCACGGCTGCGACCGATCCCTCGCCGCCGTTGTAGAGGAAAACGATGACGGAGATCTCTGGATCCTCCACCGGCGCGAAGGCGGAGAACCAGGCGTGCTCCGGCTGTTCAAAACCGACGCCGCACATGATGTCGTCGCAAAACTGAGCCGTGCCAGTCTTGCCCGCGATAGACAGACCCTCGATCTGCCCACGCTTGGCCGCCGTGCCATACTCCATCGCGCCCACCATCCCCTGCCGAACTAACTCCAGGTTTTCCCCATCGACGGGCAACTCACGGACCACATCAGGCTCGAAAGTTTGTGTGACCACACCTTGGGCATCGACGACCTGATGGATGAGGGTGGGACGATAAAGCGTGCCGCCATTGGCGACGACGTTGACCGCGTTGAGCATCTGCAAGGGCGTGACGGAGAGGAAGCCCTGCCCGATGGAAAGGTTGTAAGTGTCGCCAGTGGACCAGCTTTCGCGATAGGTCTTCCGTTTCCATTCCGAGGTGGGCACCAATCCTCCGATCTCGACTGGCAACTCCACACCGGTCGGCTCTCCCATGCCAAAGATTCGGGCATACTCGGCGATCTTGTTCACTCCCAGGCCATCGAAATCGGTTTCCTCGAAGCCACCGCCGATCTTGTAGAGGAAAATGTCACAGGAATGAGCGATGGCACCTATCACGTCCAGATAGCCGTGACCGGCCTGATTCCAGCAATAGAAGGGCTGAGCGCGTCCAGGGTCATTGGGATAATATTTGTTGGGCACGATGACCTTGCCGGGACAATTCAACTCAGTTTGCGGAGTTACTATCCCCTCCTGGAGTGCGGCAGTTACCACGACGACCTTGAACACGGATCCTGGCGGGAGGCCATCCATGACAGCGTGATTGAGCAGAGGGCGATGGGGATCCTCACCCCAGCGCTCCCAATCGCGTCCAGAGACTCCTTCGATGAAGAGGTTATTATCGTAAGTGGGCAAGCTGACCATGGACAGGATTTCGCCAGTCTGGGGCTTCATCACTATCGCCACACCGCGCGGCGAATTCACTTCAGGGTCGGTCATGGCGCGCCACAGTTCACCCTCAACAAACTGCTGCAACTCCAAATCCAACGTCAAGTAGACATTGGAGCCGGGTTCCGGCTCGGCCTGCTCCTCAATCACGCGGATGACACGCCCCAGCACATCCTCCTCGACGATCTGCTGGCCCTTTTCTCCACGTAAAACGTCCTCATAGGTAGCCTCGACGCCAGCGACGCCGATGCGATCGGTGGCCGGTTCGTAGCCTTGCTCGCGATACTCATCCTCTTCCTCCTCTGGGATCGGGAGCAAGTATCCCAGTATCTGCGAGAGGAGCGTCCCGTGGGGATAATGGCGCACTGACTCTACCTCTACCGACACGCCCGGCAAAAGGGGAGCTTGTTGAGCTACGAGCAGGGCTCTGTCACGCTCCACGTTCCGCTTGACCACCAGAGGGCGGTAGAAAGCGCCGCTCTCCAGGGCATCCTCCACCATATCGCGCAAGGCTGGCTGTGGATCCTCCTCGTTCCCAGAGGGAACATAGGGCATATCAAGCATCAGGGCCAATCTTATGAGCACCGACTCGGCCTCACTGCCTATAAGCCCATCTCCTTCACTCTCATCATCCTCACTCTCAGGGAGATAGACCGGGACGACGGTGACGTAGAAGCTGGGGACGTTGCGCACGACCGCCATCCCATTGCGGTCGTAGATGATGCCTCGCGGCGCAGGGACAACTATTGAGCGCGTGCTCTGCCTGCTGGCTCGTTTGCGGTAATATTCACCTTGCACAAACTGAAGTTTCCACAATCGGCGGGTAAATACTCCAAATATGCCCAGGATCAACAAGCCAACCAGGATGACACGTGGGGCACTCATAATCATGGCCCACAGAGCGCCCCAACCTAAACGAGGCTGCTGATGATTTTCTTTCTTTGTCATGGGGCGAAACCCTCCTGACGAGTCCTACGTTCCAGCCAGATCAAGGGTCGTTGAATGAAAGGGGCTAGAGCCATATTGAGCAATACCGATGGCCCAGCTGTCTGCATCCAGGCCACTCCCCAATCCACAGTGCGACCGGTCCAGTCGAGGACCAGGAGCAAAACCAGGTGATAAGCCACAACACCCAGAAAGGTCACCAATAAAAGCTGCACCACGGACGAGCCAATTCCTTGCCCCAGGGATTGTCCGGCCAGGAAAGCGACTGCCAACAAAGCCATCGCCATCGCGGCCAAAGGCCCTCCGGAGAGAAGATCGAGCATCAGGCCACCCAGAAAGCCCCAGATCAGTCCTTCATCGATATTGCGCTCCAGGGCCCAGATTAGCACTACTAACAACATCAAATTGGGGCGTGCACCAAAAATCTCGACGTCGGTCAGCACGACGGTCTGGAGCAAAGCTACGCCGGTTAATAATGGGATGGTCAGATATAAGCTCATGTTCAGATTGCAGATTGCAGATTGCAGACAGCGGAATTTTGAATGTTGAATGGTGAGTTGAGGCTGTGCTGCCGGACACGGGGATTTGGCAATCCCCTTGGAGCGGGGACCACAAGAGCCCTATTCTTCATTCGCCATTCGCCATTCTTCATTCAACCGGAATCTGCTCAAAGTTCGTGAGCACCAACGCCAACTCCAGCCGCGAGAAATCAATCGCAGGCCGCACGACAGCAGCCTGGAACAGGGCATAGTCCATCTTCTCCACCGCTGTCACTTGTCCGATAACCAGGCCCTTGGGGATGAAGCCCCCCAGTCCAGAGGTCAGCACATAGTCGTCGATTTTGACCTCTTCCTCCTGGGGGATGTATTCCATCCGCAAGGTGCCATCGGGCTGGCCTTGCACCAGGCCGGTGACGCGGGAAGTCTGGAGAAGGGCGGCCACTGCGCTATCGGGATCGGTGATAAGTTGCACCTTGGAGGTACGGGCGTTCACCTGTGAGATCCGCCCCACGAAACCCGCGCCCCCGCTGATGACGGGCATGCCTTCCTCAACTCCCTGTCGCGATCCCACGTTAATGGTAACGTAGCTCAAGTAAGGATTGGGGTCGGAGCCCACAGCCTCCCCACAGGGGAATGTGTCACAAGCTTCTCGCCCGATCACCTCAGCGCCACGATAGGCCGAGATGGGATTCTGCTCTACGAAGTTCAATAGGGCTTTGAGTTGCTGGACCTCGGCCTCATATTCCCGCAAACGGACGTTCTCGACCGTCAGGGCATCCACCCTGCCCTGAAGTTCATTCACCTCGGCACGCAGTTGACGCACTTCGCGCACCGTCTGGAACAGACCACCGGATGCCTCAGTTGCGCCAGAGAACAAACGTTGTAGGGGATCAATGACGTAATGAGTGGCACGCTCCAGAGGAGCCAGGTAACCAGCCTCGTGTAGAACCAGGAGCAACAAACTGAGGACTAGAAGTGTAAGGGGGAGCCAGGAAGAATTGCCGCGTTGCCCAATACGGCGCGGAGATTGCATATCTCTAAGGGTTAAGG
>CAZANJ010000367.1:0-3655 GCA_964486415.1 uncultured Anaerolineales bacterium | reverse complement strand
ATCTGTCCACTAACAAGCTAGACTCAATCACGCTTTGATTGTTTTGTAGGAACTTTTTAGCTGCTGGGCAATTGATTGTGGGTCTCTAGGAGTTCGAGTGGTTACATAGCTCAGAGGGGGTGTGCCACCCCCGTGTCTGGGTCGAGTTTACTCTCATTCCCAGATATGGGACGCGGGTGTGTCACCCGTTTTGAGCACCACGCCAAATCCCAAAGAGCCTTGATTGTAAAAGTGCGAGGATGAGGTAAGACATAATTTGAGCGTTTTGAGTTTATGGTTATGCGAGGGGGACCTGTGGGCAAAATAAAGGTTATGTTAGTTGAGGACCACGTTCTGGTGCGAGAGGGGACAAAGGAGCTTTTGGACCAGGAGGATGACCTGGAGGTCGTGGCTGAGGCCGGCGATGGGGAGGAAGCGGTGCGGCTTGCTTCCAGCATAAAGCCCGATGTGGTCATAATGGATATTGCCATACCAAAGCTCAATGGCATCGAAGCGACCCGGCAAATAAAGGATGACCATCCTGAAATCGCCGTGCTGGTGCTCACCGCTTATGATGATGATCAGTATGTCTTCGCCTTCCTGGAGGCCGGTGCCGCTGGTTATCTGCTGAAGGATGTTCGCTCTGATGATTTGGTCAGGGCGATCCGCTCCGTGTATGCAGGGGAATCGGTGCTCCATCCGGCCGTGGCCCGTAAGGTCGTGGGTTACTTCTCTCAAAGTGAAAAAGCACTGAAGGGAAGGCGGGAACCAGAAGAGGAGTTCGGCGGGCTGACCGAGCGCGAGATGGAGGTGATAAAGCTGGCTGCTAAAGGATTGACTAATCGAGGCATCGCCAGTGAGCTTATGATTAGCGACCGTACCGTGCAGTCACACCTGAGCCATGTTTTCCGGAAATTAGGCGTTGGCTCCCGCACCGAGGCTGTTTTGCATGCCTTACGACAGGGGTGGATCGTGTTGGAGGATACCTACTAAAAATCCATCCTTTATTGTTGGATTTATCGAATCTAATGATATTTGAAGCTCTATCGTTTCCCAGAAGAAGCCAGTTAAAGAAATACCTGAGTGCCCCTTTATTCTGGGGCATCGTGGCCACGTTGGTCGTCGTGACACTGTTTCATTACCTCACTCCACAGGTACGCCTTTTGCCCCTCCCGCTTAATGCATTCCTGAGGCGGCATGCGGTAGAACGTATCATTTTCCTCATTCCTGTCGTTGGTGCCGCTTTTGCATTTGGACGTGTTGGGGGCAACATCACGTTGCTACTGGTGATCCTGTTCATGCTTCCCCGTGCCATCTGGCTTTCGCCATTTCCTTTTGATGCCTTGGTCGAGATAGGAGCTATTGCTCTGGTGGGTTACCTCGTGACCTGGGGCATTGGCGATTTGGTCAGGGAGAAAAGTTTGCGCCAGAAAGTGATCGCTCAGCTGAGGGCGGTCAACGAAGTCGCCTCGATTGTGACAGAATCCTTGGACCTGGAGCGTGTTCTGGATAGCGCACTTGGTAAAACACTTGATGTCACAGGTTCGGAGGCCGGGTTGATATTTTTTATGGATCAGCATACCCAAGAATTGATCCTGGCGGCCCATAAGGGCGTGTCTGAGAAGTTGGCTTGTGATGTGGATCGTCTGAATTTGGGGGAGGGTTTCTGTGGTCGTGTGGCCCAATCTGGGGAATCGATGATTGTGCATGACGCCTCCCGTGACCCACGGCTGACTCGCTTGGTAGTGCGCGAGGAGGGGTTACGTTCACAAGTCATCGTCCCCCTGAAGTCGCAGGGTAAAGTCAGGGGTGTCTTGGCGATGATGACCCGCAAGTGTTGTGAGTTTCCCATAGAGGATTTAGAACTTGTCACGGCGATTGGCAATCAGATCGGCGTGGCTGTCGAGAACGCTCAGTTGCATGAGGACGTCGCGAGACAGCTTCGGATTCAACGCCAAATGTCTAGCGTAGCTGAGAAAATCACTTCGGAACTGGAACTGGAGAAAATCCTGCCCAAAGTACTCCGGATAGCCGAGGAGTTGGCAGGAGCTGAATGTGGCTTCATCGCGCTATTCGACCCAGCGACGCAGCGTATTCGCTTCCCATATCTGCACAATTTGCCTCCCGATCTGAGGGATGTCTCGGTGCTTGAAGGCTCCGGCCTGTCAGGCGAGGTGTTGGATTCCGGATACCCTCGAGTCGTCGAGGACTATCGCGCATATGTCAGCGCTATCCCCGATTTTGTGGAGGCCGGCTTGCGGAGCGTCGTGGCAGTGCCCATTGTCAGCGGCAATCGTTCCTTCGGCGCTTTGGGAGTTGGTGCTCTGAGGGATGGTAAGACATTCTCCATGTTGGACGCGACGACGTTGGTTGGAGTGGGGCGGCAGGCCGGCATCGCCATCGACAATGCCCGTCTCTACGAGAATATGCGCTATTATGCCCGTCAGATTACGCGCGCTCAGGAGAAGGAGCGAAAACGTATCTCCCGTGAGGCTCATGATGAGACCGCACAGATAATAGTCGCTCTCTCTCGCCGCCTCGATGGTTTGCTGAAAGCGCTGGACCCGCCCTGTGAAGTTATCAGGCCGCGTCTGGAGCAGTTGCGCGAGCTGGCAGTGGAAGCCTTGCAGAGCGTGCGTCGCTTCAGCAAAGACCTGCGCCCTCCGGTTCTGGATGACCTGGGATTTGTGGCCGCGGTGGAGAGCTTGGCGCGTGACCTCGAGGCCGTCGGGTTGGAGACTAAGTTGGAGACCTCGGGCTTCATACGGCGTCTGGCCCCGGAGGAAGAGTTGGTCCTGTTCCGGATCGTGCAGGAGGCGTTGAACAACGCCAGGCGTCATGCTGACGCCTCTAGCGTGATGATCAAAGCCTTATTCCGTCCGAGTAGCGTGCGGCTGACTATTGAGGATGATGGAAAAGGTTTTGATGCTCCAGATCGATTCGTTGATCTGGTAGCATCGGGGAAGCTGGGGCTCATTGGCATGCACGAGAGGGCCTGGATTCTTGACGGCGTGTTGCAGGTTCGGTCGGAGCCGGGAGAGGGTACTATCGTTAGTGTAGAGGCCCCTGTACAATCCTTGTGTGAGAGGGAGAACAACGAAGCTTAGAAGTGTTAACATTCCTTAATTTGACGCGCGGTGTGTCACGTCCCATTTGAACAATTTACCCCGCAGATCCACGTTTCTCCACATTTCTTTGATCATCAATCGGCTTATAAACTTACTCCACCTCAAGACTATCCAATCTGAAATCATCCCCTCCCACGGCGACGACCTGCTTCTCGCCGCAGATTGGACAGGTGTAACTTTCACTCAAGGGAAATTCGTTACCACAAGCCAGACAGCGCAGTCTCCCTTTCACGCGCTCAAAGCTTAGCTCGGCTCCCTCGGCGATAGTATCTTGGCTAACAATATCCCAATAGAACTGAACTGACTCGCCCACGATGGAGGAAAGCTCTCCGATTACCAGGTTTAGTTGAAGAATGCGCTCGGCGCCGGCCTTCTCGGCGTGGCGCAGCGCGATTTCCAATAAGCTTTGGGTGATAGATAGTTCGTGCATAGGTGTCTTGCTTGTTTTCTGGAATGACTTTTCTAGAATAGCTTTTCTGGAGTGAACCCAGCGGCTGCCGCAGCGAGACATTATACTCGAACCGTCTAGGATGCACAAATCAAATTTT
>CAZANJ010000366.1:0-3665 GCA_964486415.1 uncultured Anaerolineales bacterium | reverse complement strand
CCTCTCTGAAAAAGCGCCAAAGGAACGCTTTATCGAAGTAGCGTGCTGCCATTGTGACAGCCATAGCCAACAGATTGGCCCGATTCCGAGAATCGGGCTCTTCCAGGATTAAATCGCGCTCTTGATTGAGCACGGTTTGATCCGGCTCGCCAACTAATGTTACCAACAATGGGGCCAGTTCGCGGTGTTTTCCGCTCTTGATCTCTTCCACATAGTCCCATAACTTGAGCACTGGATAGGTGAAACGATTGACTACTTGTTCGCCTAATGTCACCACGTACTCATTCGGAATAGGTGACTTGCGTGGCCGGAGATATAGAGCCAATGTCACAACAGGTAGGTCAAATTGCTTCGTCAGTGCGCCATAGTAGCTGCACATCCGGCGCGGGAATTCATTTTCGTGTTCCAGTTGGAACTCGATGTGAAGTATATGTTCTTGTCCTTGGTCCTCAATCCGATGGACAAAATCGACCGGTTGCACAGGCAGGGAGAGTTCAATGTTCTCCAAGGTGCCTATTAGCCGAATAGGAATATTGGGAAAGGCCAGGCGCAAAAGGCAGTCCGCATAGTTGCGGGAGATAATTTTGAGTGTGCGGTCAAAGATGTTTATTTTGGTCACGAATATTTTCCTCTCACCGTCGATCAAAATTATAGATAGTATAACACCTACGGCGTAGGATTGCAAACAAAAACCTCTACCCATCTGCACGGTTTATCTAGTGGGATTGACAGAATGGCCCACTTCACGTATAGTTATTGTGGATGTACACTGATTTAGAAATTGTTACCAGAGGAGGTTTCAATGCCCTATCGGGATACGTGGGCCACGTGTGAAAAGTGTGGCAAACAGTTTGTCTTCACTGTTGAGGAACAACGACGGTTAGACGAAATGGGATTCGAGGTGGAGCCCACGCTCTGCCAGGATTGTAAGCAGAAAGCGGAGATGCCAACTGGTAGTCAAAGCGGCATCGTCAAGTGGTATGATACAGAAAAGAGATATGGGTTCATCACCACTCGCACTGGCGCGGATATCTTTTTCCATCGTAATGATATCGCGCCAAACGAGAAGCCCCAGTTCTCCGAAGGTGATACGGTGACCTTCCGTGTGGAGGAATCGTCTAAGGGGCCAAAAGCTGTAGATGTGGCACGTCAGTAAAGCAGCTTAGAAAGTTGGAGGTAAGACCTCCGAGTCTGGAAAGTTGTTGGTGGCATAAGGTTCACTTTCCAAGCCCAATTTGTCTAACCCTCGGAGGTCTAATACGCCGGCCCCTTACACAAAGGACATAAATACTCGGTTTCCCAATAGCCGTCCTCTTTTCGTCAATCTAGCCACATGCCTGTCCCAGGTCAGCAACCCCAGCTCTTGTAGCTCGCTTAACTCTTCGCCAAACTCTTTCTCCATACTTGCTCCGAATTGTCTCTCAAATGCGTCGGCCGAGACGCCTTCCGCAAGTCTTAATCTCAACATCATCATTTCACTCATCTCCAAGTGGCGGTCGATCATCTCCGACCCGGTCACGGGAACCTTCCCTTGTTCCAGCGCTGCGATGTAGTCACGGGGGTGATATTCATTGGCCCATCTTCGTCTATGTAGCCAGGAATGTGCTCCCGCTCCCAGGCCCAGCCAAGGCTCGTTGCGCCAGTAGGTCAAGTTATGCCGCGAGACGTAGGGGCTAACATCTTCGCTCCTCACGATGCTCCTGTCACCTTTTCCGGGTTTGGGCCGCTGGCTTTGTCCTTTGTCTCTGTGACCTCCTTTTCTATGTGCCCAACTGGAGATTTCGTAGTGAAAGAACCCCGCTTCGGCCAGCATGTCCTCTGCAAGTTGATACATATCAGCCGCGCGATCTTCATCAGGTGCAGGCAAAGTGCCGGCGTCAATCCTCTGTGCTAATGCGGTTCCCTCTTCGACGCTCAGGTCATAGAGTGATAAATGCTCCGGCTTTAAATCCAATGTGGCCGCCAATGTTTTCCGCCATCGCGCCACCGTTTGCCCCGGCAGGCCGAAGATGAGGTCGATGCTGAGATTGGCAACTCCAGCCGCCCGTGCCCAGTTCACTGCTTCTACTGCTTGCGCCCAAGTGTGGATGCGTCCCAGTAATCTCAGCTCATCATCGTGGGCGGATTGTACACCCAGGCTGAGGCGATTGATGCCCAAGCCCAGCAAGCTGCGCAGGTAAGCCGGCGTCAAAGTGCCGGGATTGGCCTCTAATGTGATCTCGGCTCTGCGGGAAATGTGAAACGCAGCGTGCAAGGCCTGAAACAGCTCGGCTAACATCTCCGATGACAAAATAGACGGGGTGCCGCCGCCGAAATATACCGTCGGCGCACTCAAAGCTCCCCATCGCCTTCTTGCCAGTTCGATCTCCCGGCAGATCGCTTTCACATACTGCGGAATCAGATTATCCAGCCCGGCATAGGTGTTGAAATCACAGTAGGCGCAGCGCGAGCGACAGAAGGGCACGTGTATATAAAGGGCAACAGGGACGGAGATAGTCATAAGTTATGCCAACAGGGCCATCGCTTGGGCGACCAGTGCGGTGCGATCCAGTCGAGAGACCCAACCATTCCGCGCGATGCGCAAAGTGCTAGTGGCGCGATAGAAACGCGCCCGTTTGACGATCGCTTCGGGTCCCTCATCGGGGGATAGAGCTTGGCTGTAGGTATCGGACAGATGCTGGATGAAGGACTCCGCCTCGATCATAGTCCCACCATGTTGATTGATGCTATGCCCCACCTCGGCCATCAAACGCCCCAGATCAGATGCGGGGTCCGCCACCTCGAGACGTTCCCAGTCGATTACCACTACGCCGCCCGTGTTAGGAAAGATGAAGTTGGTGGTGGTTGCGTCTCCGTGCGTGATGGCTGGTTGGAAATCCTCCATCTCTGGACGCTCTGCCCAGCGGTCGATCAGATGCGCCAAGCCTTCTTGGGTCACGGGGTCATCTTTCAGCACGCCATACTTCGCTAGCTGATCGGCGACTTTATGGGCATAAAGAATCGCTGCCTTGAAATCAGGCGGCGCATCCGACCGGCGACCTTGTGTATGCAGCTTTGCTAACACCTTAGCCGCGTATTCCAAGCTAGGGGTGAGAGTTCCAGGTCGGCTGCTGCGCACTGCGATGACGCTCTCCAGCGTCAATCCATCCACATATTCCAGGAAGAGCCCGCCACGCCACAGTGCCAAGGGCCGAACGGCGCGGGCCTCGCCGGTTTCCAGGCCAGTTTCTAGCGCTTGTTGAGTACACTCCATTTCACGCTGAGCATAACCCGCGGCTTCCGATCCGGTCTTGACTACGTAGAATTTGACCACAACTGCCCAGCCGGTGGACTTCTCGCGATAGATGTAAGCTGTCTGCGAGAGTCGTGCTACTTCCCAGGAAAGCGGTTGTTCTGAGCGATCCCAATGTTCCTCTGCTAGGTATATGACCACCGGGTCGTCGTTTGGAAGAGTGAGCCAATTGCCCCGCTGTATCTCGGCCACATCGGCCGGCGGGTGGATCAAGAATTTATCCTGCTGCAAAAGAACCCCCTTTTTGGCCTTTCGGCTGTGAACTCAGGCTGTTTTTGGAAGAAGTAAGCCAGCTCTGTCTTGTTCAAAGCGTCTGCTATGGGACATGGAAATAAATAGTCTACCTGCGCCGCTCCCGCTGGATTGCCAAATC
>CAZANJ010000365.1:0-3687 GCA_964486415.1 uncultured Anaerolineales bacterium | reverse complement strand
CCAATTTTTTGAGAGTATACGATTGGGCTTATGCTATCCCCGTGTTCAATTCCTCTTGACATCTAAAACGTTTTAGGGTATAATGAGAGCACTTCTAAAACGTTTTCGCTCCCCGGAGGAATTCACTCCATGCCAGTTACTTTGCAGGACATCGCCGACCGATTGGGTGTCTCGGTCGCCACCGTCTCGAGAGCTTTGGCTGGCTATTCCGATGTCGCCGAAAACACGCGACAGCGCGTCCTGAAGGCGGCCAAAGAGATGGGCTATCGCCCGAACATCATCGCCCGCCGCTTGCAACAGCAGCGCACCGAGACCCTGGGCTTTGTCATCCCCACACATGGCCCGCGCTTCTCCGATCCTTTCTTCAGCGAGTTGCTGACCGGCATCGGCAATGAGGCCGCCGAGCAGGAGTATGATCTTCTGGTCTCCACCCGTCCGCCCGAAGAGGAAATGCGAGTCTACGAGCGTATGGTCAGGGAGCAGCGGGTGGATGGCATGCTGGTGGTGCGCACCCGCCACCAGGACCCGCGCATCGCCTACCTGCTCGAGCAGAATTTTCCCTTTGTGGCTTTTGGGCGCTCCGACCTAAGCGCCGATTTTCCCTACGTGGACGTCAACGGCGAGGCCGGCATGCGTCAACTGACCCAGCATCTGATCGGCCTGGGCCACCGGCGCATCGCCTACGTCGGCGCTCCACCCAACTTGATGTTCACTTCCCATCGCCTGGTCGGTTATAAGGAGGCCCTGGCGGACAATGGCCTCCCTTTCGATGAAAGCCGGGTGATTCTGGGTGAACTGACCGAGCGCAGCGGCCATGCGGCCGGTCGCGATCTTCTGGTGCGATCTCCTCTGCCGACCGCCGTCGTCGCCTGCAACGACCTGATGGCTTTGGGCGTCATTAGCGCTGCCCAGAGCTTGAATCTGACGGTGGGAGAAGACGTGGCGGTGACCGGGTTTGATGACGTGCCCTTGGCGGCCCATTCACACCCGCCGCTGACCACCGTGCGGCAGCCTATTTACGAGATCGGCAGGCGCATCTGTCACATGCTGATCAGTATCCTGCGCCAAGAATCATTAGAAGAGCGACACGTGCTTCTCGAGCCAGAGCTAGTCGTGCGCCAGTCAAGTGATGGTATCATCTGCTGAGCGCAAAGGAGGTGGTGAGCCTATTGAGCAAATTGAATGAATGTGGACGTTTTCTTTGTTCCGATCAAGTCGATAAAGCTAACAATATAAGCGATAAGCGAGGAGGAGGTTTGAGATGAAGAAGTTTACACGTTTGTTAGTGCTTGGCGTAGTTCTGATCAGCCTGCTGGCAGCCTGCGCGGCGCCCACAGCGGAGGTCGTCGAGGTCACCCGCGTCGTGACCGAGAAGGAAGAGGTCGAAGTGACCAAGGTTGTCAAGGAGGAAGTAGAAGTCACCCGAGAGGTCGAGGTCGAGGTGCCGGGCGAGCCGACCGAGAAGACCGTGGTCGAGTTCTGGACGACGGACAACGAGGAGGCACGTGTCGAGACCTACGAGGCCGTCGCTGCACGCTTCATGGAGGAAAACCCCGATATCGAATTGCGCATCGTGCCCATCGATGAGGCCACGATTTCGCAGCGCATCGCGACCGCGCGGGCGGCCAACCGCTTGCCCGACATCGTGCGCATGGGCGTCGAGCGCGTGGCTGCCTTCGCCGCCGATGGCATCCTGGACGAGGACGCCGCCGTCGCCGCGATCGAGAGCATCGGCGAGGACGATTTCCGCGCCGGCCCGCTGCAGATGGTCACTAACCCCGCCACCGGCAAATACTCCGCCGTGCCCTACGACGGCTGGATTCAGGCCATCTGGTACCGTGAGGATATGTTCGATGAGGCCGGCCTTGACGCGCCGATCTCCTGGGACGACATCAACGCCGCCTGTGATGAACTGCCGGGCACGGGCAATCTGCTCTATGCCCTCACGCTGGCCACCGATCCCGGCCAGAACTATCCGCATCAGGTCTTCGAGCAGGTCGCTATATCGAATGACGCTTGGCCCTTCGACGAGGAGGGCAACGTCACGATGGACACGCCGGAGATGGTGGAGGCCCTGAACTTCTACGCCGGGCTACAGCGCTGTGCGCCTCCTGGCCCGCAGTACTGGCGCGGCGCCCGCGAGGCCTACGAGCTCGATCAGGCCGGTATGCTCTTCTACAGCACCTACATCATGGACGACCTGGTGGAAGGCTCCGGCATGGAAGGCGGCGGCAACGTCGAGATTCCGGTCGAGAATCTGCCAGGCAAGACCGGCTTCGCGCCGATGATGGAAGGCCCAAACGGCGCCGCTTCCTACGGGCAGCTGGTGACGCTCGGCATCATGCAGGGCGCCGACCCGGCGGCCCAGAAGGTGATCGAGTACTTCCTCACCGGTCAGAACTACATCGACGTGCTCGCGCTGGCTCCCTTCGGCAAGGTGCCGGTGCTGAAGAGCGCGGTCGATGGCTGGAAGGATCTCAGCCCCTACTTCGAGAACTACTCGGACGAGACGCTGGCCCAGATCGCCAACGGCTTCGAGACTATGCAGCGCTGGCTCTTCCGCCCCGACTATGACACCGTCCAGCGCGCCGTGGTCGGTGACATCGAGGGCCGCTTGCTCATCCCGCAGGCCATCAGCAACATCGCCCTGGAGGGCACTATGACGCCCGAAGCGGCCGCCGCATGGCTGCAAGAACAGGTCGAAGCGATCTACGAAGAGCGCCGGGCCGAGGCGGAGTAATTTGAAAGAAACCAGGATAGTATCAGCTGATACTATCCTGGTTTCTGAGTCTGCCAGGAGGTGGCTATGTCTGCCCAGCAAAGGCCCATGCCTCGACGCTGGTACTCGCTCAAGGCCCGCGAGGCTCGTATGGCCTGGCTTCTGATTCTCCCCACGGCCCTGATCGTCTTTGGGCTGGTGCTCTTCCCCGCGATTTTCAGCATCTGGATCAGCTTTCGCAACGTCGGCCTGAATAATCTGAATGATGTCTTCCACGCGCCCTTCGTGGGGTTGCAAAACTATCGCGATGTCCTCACCGATTTCGCCTTCAAGTGGCAGGGGGGCAAGAACTGGGGCGCGGCAGTCACGAGCATCGTCTACTCCTTCACCTCGACCGCCCTGACGCTCGTCATCGGCTTGATCGCGGCGCTGCTTCTCAACCGCCCATTCCGCGGGCGGGGCGTCGCGCGGGCCATCTTCCTCTTTCCCTACGTGGCGCCCATCGTCAGCGTGGCCTTCGTCTGGCGCTGGATCCTCGATCCGCGCCCGTCAGGGGTGCTCAACGACATCCTGATGGGCCTGGGCGTCATCAAGTTGCCCAAGGCCTATCTGTCGACGCGCGGTCTGGCGCTGCTGCTGGTGATCACCTTCGAGGCCTGGCGCTACTTCCCTTTCGCGATGCTGATGCTCCTGGCCCGGCTTCAGGCCATCGACAACACCCTGTACGAGGCCGCCAAGGTCGACGGGGCCAGCACCTGGCAGCAGTTCTGGTACGTGACCCTGCCAGAGTTGCGCTACGTATTGGGCGCCGTCTTCCTGTTGCGGCTGATCTGGACCTTCAACAAGTTCGACGACATCTTCCTCTTGACCGGCGGCGGCTTTGGCACCAACGTGCTGCCGGTGCTCACCTATCAATTCAGCTTCAAGTCCTACGATTTCGGCAAGGGCGCGGCCAACGCTATGATTCT
>CAZANJ010000364.1:0-3690 GCA_964486415.1 uncultured Anaerolineales bacterium | reverse complement strand
ACTCTCAAAAGACGCTGGGTTACAAACCCAGCTTGAGCGGGCTGAGTAGATACTGACATTCTATGATAACTTTAATCCCCCCAGTTGACAAGTCATGTTTATCAACCGGGCTCTTTGAGGTTCGCGTGGCGCTTGATTTTGGTGGTTCACTCCTCAATCCTTGCTGTTCGCCGCTGGCAGGGTGAACGAGAAGATACTCCCCTCACCCAACGCGCTTTGACATGATTTTCTAGCCTCCTTAAGCTAAAATTCGAGGCCGCGGATTGCCACCCGCAGCCTCGAACCTAGAATCTAAATCCAGTCAGTTATCTTCGCGGCCCTTAACTTTCTTCCAACACCAGATCTAATCCCCTTCCGACATCCAGACCGGCTTCGGCTCCTCCGGCTCCGGGAAGCGGGTCAGGATCGTCGCCGCGATGGGCAGGGAGACACGCCCACGGCGCAGCAAGGCCTCCTCCAGCGATTTGCCGTGCAGCGGGAAGATGGCGATGGACGTCTCCGGCTCGTTGTAGCGCTTCTGGACGAGGGCTAGCCCCATCAGATTCCCCTCGGCGTCGATGGAGCAACTGGTGACCTCGCCGATGTGCTTCCCCTTGCGGTTGACCACCGGGTCGCCCAGATGGGGCGGGCGCACGCCCTTATCGTCGACGCGGAAGCGGATCAGCTCCCGCTTACGGTCGGCCTCCTGCGTCAGCAGCGCCTCCCGCCCGATGAAGAAGGGCTTGTGGTACTTGACGTAACCGGGGAAGCCCGCCTCTACGGGCGTGATGTCGAACGGCCCGGCCAGCTCGTGGCCGTAGAGGGGCAGCCCGGCCTCGATGCGCGTCGAGTCGCGGCAGGCCAGCCCGGCTGGCTTCACGCCGAACTCCTCGCCGGCCTCCAGAATGGCCCACCACAGCTCCTCGATCTGATCGGGATGCACCAGAATCTCGTAGCCCCACTCCTCGCCGGTGTAGCCCGTGCGGGCGATGACCAGCGGGATGCCCTGTCCTGAGCCTGTCGAAGGGCCGGCCAGCTCACACTCGATCAGATCGGTGCGGCGCACGCGGGCCAGTGCCTCCTTGAGCGCCGGATCATCCGTCAGCGCCTGGAGCGTCTTCAGCGAGGCCGGTCCCTGCAAGGCGATGTCGCGCTTCTCACGCTCGCCGCTGGCCGGATCTTTCAGGTTACGCAGCGTGGCCTGCGCCTCCACCTGAACCCAGGGGCGATCGGCGTCGATCAGCACGCGCTGCTCGTTGACCGCATTGAGCCAATCCCAGTCCTTCTGCTCGTTGGAGGCGTTGATCACCATGTAGTAATGCTCAGCGCTGACGCGGTAGATGATGCCGTCGTCGATGACGCTGCCATCGGGCTCAAGGAAATAGCCGTACATCGACTGCCCGTCCTCGATCCAAGCGGCGTAGTTGGAGAAGACTGTGTCCAGGAAAGTGGTGGCATTGGGACCGGTGACCTCGAAGACGCCCATGTGGGACACGTCGAAGAGGCCGGCCGCCTCGCGCACCGCCCGGTGCTCCTCGCTGACCGAGCTGTACCAGACCGGCATTTCCCAACCGGCGAAGGGCACCATCTTGGCCCCCATCTCCTTGTGGACCTCGTTGAGGAGTGTGCGCTTGAGCTCCTCATCCGGCTCCTCCCACTGCCAGACCTCGCGCTCCACCTGCGGCGCGAACTCCTCCAGAGAGGATTGCCCCACGAAGTAGAGCTTGTCCAGATCGAAGCGCTCTGGATGGGCCTCGTATAGCTCGGCAGCGGGCGTTCCAGCTTTCGCCGCGCCATCGCTCACATCACTTTCCTCTGCCCCATCCGCTTCCTCCACCAGAACCGGCCCCTGCACCTTGCGGTAGACATCCTCCTCATCGAACAGGGTGTAGCCATCGGCCAGGCCGCGCAGCCAGGCCTTGACCCGCTCGGCGTTTTCCGGCGTAGGCGTGACGAGGAAACGATCTCGGCCCCACTGGTCCTGCTCCTCCCGCTCTACCAGCACTTCGTCCAGCAGCACGCCGTGACGGTCGAGCATGTAGGTGGTCAGCGAATCGCCCGGCTCCATCCCGAGCACGTTGGAGGTAACGATCTCATCGATGTGCTGCCGCGCCCGCCAGCCGGTGACGCGCCAGGCGATGGGTTGAGGGTCGGGCTCCTCGGACAGGAAGGTGTAATGCGGATAGCCGCTCTTCTGGTACTCGAAGTCGATGCCGGCCTTCTCGGCCAACTCCGCCACGCCGCGCCGCACCTCCTCCAGGACGTCCAGATCGACCTTGCCGCGCGGCAGCGTGCCGATCAGCCCGTTGTAGGCGAAGGGCTTGACGTTGGTCAGCAGGCGATGGAGCAGCCCGGCGATGGTGTCCATATCCCCCTCGTCCAGCCCGCGTTGCGTGAGCCATGGCGTGCCCAGGCGGATGCCCGTCGCCAGCGGCGTCTCCTCGTCGCCGGGGATGGTGTTCTTGTTCGCCACCAGGCCGGCCAGGTCCATGATGCGCACGGCCGGCTCGCCCCAGACCGGATATTCGACGTCGGTGGGAGCGGCCTTCTCGGCGGGGATAGACTTGAGGTCGATCAACATCAGGTGAGTGTTGGTGCCGCCGTAGGCCAAACGCAGCCCGCGTTCCTGCAAACCCTCGGCAAGAGCTTTGGCGTTGGCCACGATCTGACGCTGGAGCTGCTTGAACTGCTCCGTCTGGGCGATCTCGAAGGCCACGCTCATCGCTGCGAACTTGTTGACGTGCGGCCCGCCCTGCTCGCCGGGGAAGATGGCCAGGTCGATCTCATCGGCCAAGTCCTGGTCGGTGGTCAAGATCGCGGCGCCACGCGGCCCGCACATCGTCTTGTGGGTGGTGAAGACGGTCACGTCGGCGGTGCCGACCGGGTTGGGATAGACGCCGGAGGCGGCCATACCGGCCACGTGAGCGATGTCGGCCACCAGATAGGCGTCCACCTCGTCGGCGATGGCGCGGAACTTGTCCCAGTCCGGCGCCCAGGGGTAGGAGGTGTAACCGGCGACGATCACCTTGGGCCGATGCTCCAGCGCCAGTTCGCGGATGTTATCGTAGTCCAGCCGTTCCGTCTGAGGATTTACGCTGTAGGAGACCACGCGGTATCGCTGACCGGAGATGTTGAACTCGGAGCCGTGGGAGAGGTGGCCGCCCTGGTAAAGGTCCAGGCCCATCAGCGTGTCGCCCGGCTCCAGCAGGGTCCAGTAGACGCCCAGGTTGGCCGCGGTGCCGGAGAGCGCCTGCACGTTGACGTGGATGTGCTCTGGCAGCAGGTCGCCTTGGGCGAAGAGCTGAGCGCAGCGCCGCTGGGCCAGGCACTCGACGAAGTGGACATAATCGACGCCCTTGTAGAAGCGCCGGTCGGCGTAGCGGCGGTAGTAGGCCAACTGCCAGGGCACGTCGCGCAGGCGATCCTCGGGAGCTCGCGTCATCCGCGTCGGGGGGTAGCCCTCGGCGTAGATGTTCTGGAAGCGGGAGCCCAGCGCCGCGCGGACGGCCTGGGGTGCGTATGATTCTGAGGGGATGAAGATCAGCTTGCGAGCCTGTCGCTCATCCTCCCAGCGGATAAGATCATCGACGAACGGCGCGATGTCGGCCAGATCGTCGCGGAAAAGAAAATCTGATTTTGAAGATGACATTGAGTGTAAGCTCCTTCGTTTCTGAAATTGTTTAAAGTTATTACTCAGGCATTTGTCTGAGC
>CAZANJ010000363.1:0-3693 GCA_964486415.1 uncultured Anaerolineales bacterium | reverse complement strand
AAAAAACCTCAGCTAGAATCAGCGTTTGTGTCGAAAACGGGGCCGTGATAAAATAGAAATTGAAAGCATTTCTCTTGACCTGATAAGCTTGCTGCTTGGGAGGACAATTATCCTATGCTTCACCTGTACAAACTAATACAACAAGACGTCGCTGCCTGGCGAGATGACGGCTATCCCGTTGACGACTATCCCGCCATCGCCGAGGTTTTGGATTATGCCACGTTGCCCGAGAGCGATACCCGCCGCTTCCTGCGCAAGGCCCAGTTGCGTGCCCTGGAGACGTACTGGTATCTGCGATTGGTGGAGGGCACGCCTCACGTCTTCGATCTCTATCAGCGGTACTACCCCAAGCCGCTGGACCTGCTGGCAGCCCTGGGCCTGGATCGGGACGAGATCAAGGACTTCGTGCTGAACGAGGGGATGGACGCGCTCTGGGAGCGCATCCGCGAGGACCAGGATTTCGTCAGCGACCACAAGCTGGAGAGCGTACACGAGACGCTGACCCTGGACTATCCCAGCTACATCCTGGCCCTGGCGATGGGCGCGGGGAAGACGATGTTGATCGGGGCCATCGTCGCCAGCGAGTTCGCGATGGCGCTGGAGTATCACCCCGAAGGTGATGGTCCTTTCATCCAGAACGCGATGGTCTTCGCCCCCGGCCTCACCATCCTGGAGAGCTTGCGCGAACTGGCCGACGTGGATTACGGCAAAATCTTGCCGCCGCGCCTCTACCGTCCCTTCGAGGCCACCTACAAGCTGATCTTCACCCGCGAGGGCGAGCAGGACATCCCCGTCATTCGGGGCAGCCGCTACAATTTAGTGGTCACCAACACCGAGAAGATCCGCATTCAGAAGCGCAGATACCGACACTATACCTGGACGGATATGTACGCCGAGCACATGCTGGAGCAGTACGAGGCCGAGGCGAACTTGCGCCTGCGGGCCATTGCCTCGCTGCCCAACCTGGGGCTCTTCTCCGACGAGGCCCATCACACCTACGGAAAGGATATGGGCAAGCGGCTCAAGCGGGTGCGCCAGACGGTCGATTATCTCCACGAGAAGACCAATCTCATCGCCGTGGTCAACACCACCGGCACGCCTTATTATGATCGCCAGCCGCTGCGCGACGTGGTGATCTGGTACGGGCTCTCCGAGGGTATCCGCGACGGCATCCTCAAGTCGGTGGAGGGCAACATCTACGCCTACGATTTCGAGCAGCAGCACACGGATCAGTTCGTGGGCGAGGTGGTGCGCGATTTTTTCGAGAATTATGGGGATGTGACGCTGCCCAACAGCGCCCCGGCCAAGCTGGCCATGTACTTTCCGCAGACGAAGGATCTGCGCGAGATGCGCCCGGTGGTGGAGGCGACGCTGATGGAGCTGGGCTATCCGCTGGACATCGTGCTGCGCAACACGTCCAACTCCAGCCAGGCCGAGATCGACGCTTTCAATCGGCTCAATCATCCCGATTCGCCGCACCGGGTGATCCTGCTGGTCAACAAGGGCACCGAGGGCTGGGATTGCCCCAGCCTCTTCGCCTGCGCCCTGGCCCGCAAGCTGAGGCGGAGCAAGAACTTTGTGTTGCAGGCCAGCACGCGCTGCCTGCGCCAGGTGCCGGGCAACGACCGCCGGGCTCGCATCTATCTCTCAATGGACAATCGGAGCACGCTGGACAAACAGCTTCAGGAGACCTACGGGGAGACGGTCAATGATTTAAGCCTTACCGGACAGCGGACGCGCACCGCGCGTTTGGTGGTGCGCAAGATGGAGATCCCGCCGCTGGTGGTTAAAAAACTCATCAAGCACGTGGTTCCAATTGAAGAGGACACCGAAGAACTTCAGAGTCTGGAGAAGCCCGACCTGGATGTAGAGACGGTGCTGACCCGCCAGGTCTACACGCCCCAGGCGCGGCCGGGTGAGCAGTCGATGTTGCAGCAAGTGGCCGAGGATCAGGTCTCGTACGATGTGGCTGGCCCTGATATTTACAGCGCGGCCACGGAGTTAGCCGCGGTCTATCGGTTGGACGTTTGGACGATCTATGCCGAACTGAAGCGGCTCTACGGCGCTGGCGGGATTGTGCCGGGGTCACATCTGCCCGCGCTGGCCCGGCAGATCGAGGAGCAGACCCGGCGTTACGAGATTGAGGAAGAGGAGGTCGAGGTAGCCCTGGCGTTGGTCAAGCCGGAGGGATTCGATCAGGAGCAGGGTGACGATGGAAACGTCGTCTATACCACCGAGATCACTTATCAGAAGAGCAAGGAGCAGTTGCTTTTGAGTTGGCGGGATATGAGGGCGCAGAACGACGGTGACTTCGGCTTCCATTACGATCCCTACAACTTCGACTCCAATCCAGAGAAGGATTTTTTCCGGCAGGTGCTGCATGCCATCAACGTGGAGCCGGAGCAGGTGGATGACATCTACTTCACCGGGGGGCTGACCGATCCCAACAAGACCGAGTTCTACGTGGAGTACAAGGGGGCGGATGAGCAATGGCACCGTTACTGCCCGGACTTCGTGGTGCGCCGGAAGGATGGCCGCGCCTACATCGTGGAGATCAAGGCCGAGCGCGAGCGTAGCGACTCGGTGGACGGCGAGAATGGACGCAAGGCGATGGCTATCCGGCAGTGGGAGAATCTCAACCCGGAGCGGTTGCAGTATGAGATGATCTTCACCGATTCGGACAGCATTGCGTTCAATCAGTTTGAACCGGTCAAGAAGTTTATTGAGGAGAAGCAAGATAATGACGAATGAGCAAAAGATTGAAATCGCCGAAGCCAAAGGACGCCCGATGCTTCACTGGGTGGGCAAACGCCCCCTGAGTTACGTGACCGCTTTCCCGGCCCAGAAGGTGGAGACATTCAATCCCACCGATGAGCAGAACAAGGCCCAGGGCCTCCTCTTCCACGGCGATAACAAGGACGTGCTGGCCTGGCTGCTGGCCCACGGCTATCGGGGTGAGGTGGATTTGATTTACATCGATCCGCCGTTCGATAGCGGGGCGGACTATGTGAGAAGTGTAGATCTGCGCGGGATCAATACGCCTAAAATCGAAGGAGAAGCACACAACTTAGGGGAACAAATCCAATATACGGATATTTGGGCTAACGATATGTATCTCCAGTTTATGTATGAGAGATTTTTGCTCTTGAAAGAATTGCTGAGTAATAAAGGAACAATTTACGTACACTTAGATTATAGGATGGAGAGCTATATCCGGGTTATTATGGACGAAGTTTTTGGAAACGAGAATTTTCTAAATGCTATTATATGGCATTATAAGAGATGGCCAACTCGAGCGCAAGAATTTCAAAAAATGCATGATACCATACTCTGTTATGCAAATGTTAAAGGGAAACACGTTTTTAATAGACTTTATGGAGAAAGAACTGAAGAAACTCAAAGGCGGTGGGGTGAGAAAAAGATAGTTGCATCTCATAATGGAGAAGGACAAAGAATCCCTTCTGCATCGGATGATCAAGATTCTCTTGGGGCACCAATGGATGATGTTTGGGACATTAGTATAATAGCTCCTTCTGCTCATGAGAGAGTTGGTTTCCCCACACAGAAGCCTGAAACTTTAATTGAGCGGTTTATCATTGCTTCTTCTAACCCTGGCGACCTCGTCCTCGACTGCTTCGTCGGCTCCGGCACTACCGCAGCCATGGCGCAGAAGCTGGGCCGCCGCTGGATCGC
>CAZANJ010000362.1:0-3699 GCA_964486415.1 uncultured Anaerolineales bacterium | reverse complement strand
ACCGCAGGTTGCACGCAATCCGGCGGAAGCGGCGCAAGTAGGTTATTTATTTCCACCCTGGTCAAGCTTGCTTCTGGCCACCTGAGGAATGCTAAAAACTAACCATTCCCATCTATCCATAGAGAAAGCTTACGGTCAGTGGCGCAGGGAGCCTGCCACGTGACCGGAGGCGAGAAGGAGGTGCAAAATGCGCAAAAGGTGGCTTCCTATAGTGCTGGTCTTGACGACGCTGACGTTTTTGCTGTGCGTCATACCAGCCTCGGCGGCACCGAGCGAGTCGGGCGGAGTCCACATCGTCCAGCGCGGCGAGACATTGTACAGTATTGCACGCCGCTACGGGGTAAACGTTTGGACGCTCGCACGGGATAATGGCATCACGAACCCCAATCGCATTTACGTCGGGCAGCGGATCTACCTTCCCAAGGCTGCTCCGTCCCAACAACCGACAGGCAATGTCCACGTCGTACAACCAGGAGAAACCCTGTACAGCATCGCGCGGCGCTATGGCGTGAGTGTCTGGGCTATGGCACGCGCCAATGGCATCGCCAATCTTAACTATATCTACGCCGGGCAGCGTCTCACAATCCCTGGGGCTGCACCGCCGGCCCCCACACCCGCCCCCTCGCCGCAGGAGCCCCCGCGCAAGCCCATCTCGCTACCCGATTCATTCCCCGGTCCCTGGAGTGGCGAGTATTTCAACAACACCTCCCTCTCCGACACAGCTTGCGCTTCACGCACCGATGACGCCATCAACTTCAATTGGGGCTATGACCGTCCGGCACCATGCGTGTCGAGCAATAACTTCTCCGTGCGTTGGACGGGAACCTTCGATTTCGAGGCCGGAACCTATAACTTCCACGCCAAGGTGGACGACGGCGTGCGAGTCTATGTGGACGATGAGCGCATCATCAACGGCTGGCGGAACGGTTCACTGCGCCTTTACAGCGCCGAGAAGGAATTGACCGCTGGCGAGCACACCGTCCGGGTGGAGTATTACGATTACATCCAAGTCGCCCGCAGCTATTTCTGGTGGGAGAAGGTCACAGACGCAGACTCCACTCCCACGCCACCCACCCCGGTTCCAGACACCGGCTGGTCAGCCGAGTTCTACAACAACACAGAACTCACAGGCGATCCGGCGATGACGCGGCACGATGGCTGGATCGGATTCGACTGGGGCACCGGTAGTCCCTCGCCCGACGCGGTGCGGTCCGATTACTTCTCCGCCCGCTGGAGCCAGGTATTACACCTGAACACGGACCACTACAACTTCTGCGCCCGCAGCGACGACGGAGTGCGCATCTGGGTCGATGGCGAAGTGATTCTAGATGAATGGCATCCGAGCAACGGCGCAACTTACTGCGCTACCCACTGGGTCGAGAGCGGCAACCACGATGTGAAGGTCGAATACTACGAGGACGGAGGCAACGCGCTGATCTACATGTGGTGGGATCCGAATTGATCACCAGCGGCGACAGCTTACCGCCGCGCGGGTGATAGACTAAAAGAGTGGAGGGGCCTCGTTGACTGAACGAGGCCCCTCCGCATTTGATCGCAGATCGGCTATTGTGCTGCAACCTCTGGTTTTGCACCGGCGACCAGCTCCACATACTCTCGCTTGACCAACTCCTTCTCCTGCACATTAAACAGCCCCAGCAACTCACCAATCAGCTCCGCCTTCCGCTCAGCGTCCTGCGCCGACCAGGTGCGACTCTTGACCTCCAGAAAGATCCCCGGCAGTTCCGGGGTTAGCACCCGATCTAGGTTGAGCGCGAAATCGGTGCCGCCGTAGCGAATATGATAGCGGTGACGTTCCTTATGGACCTTGACCTGACTATCCGGCTTGAAATACTCGCGGTAAAATCGAAGGCTGTGGGTCGCCGGCGCATCGAAGCGGGAGCGCGATAGAAGTACGGAACGGGGGAATTCCCTCTCCTTGGCCTCGCCAGTCAGCGTCAAGCGATAGACCAACTCCTTCATCTGACCCGCTTGATCCAGGATTTCATCCTCGCGGTAGCGCAGCCTGCGATGCTCAGGGTCATCGAAGAGGAAGTAGGTATCATACTGATGCCGAATGGAGGAACGGACGACGGAGACCTCGCCACTTTCCAGCAGGGCATCCACCGCCGAAGCATCCGGCAAATGAACTTTGACTTGCACCTCGAAGGTCTTCACTCGCGCCACCCCGCCAATGGCCACCAGCTTGCTCAGCACGCTCTCCTCCCTCGCCATCAGAAAGCGATCGATCTTGCTCGCGATTTGACCCGCCTGGGCCCGCAGCGATTCCACATCCACCGTAGTGAGATCACGGTCGCGCATCAACCAGCGACCGTCGCAGATCACGTGGCGAACATCCCCACTCTTGGCCGAGTAGACCAGCGAAGAATAGACGCTATCGGGTTTGCGATGGAACTGAGGCGTCATATGAATCTTTTCCAGATCGACGACGGCAATGTCGGCACGCTTGCCCGCCTCCAAAGAACCGACCAGATGATCGACATAGAGCGCCTGTGCCCCTATCCGGGTCGCCAAAGCCATGGCCTGGCGGGCCGGGATCGCGGTCGGGTCATTCGTGACACCCTTGGCCAGGAGAGCCGTCAGATGCACCTCCTCGAACATATCTAAATCGTTGTTGCTGGCCGGGCCATCAGTGCCAACGCCGACCGGAATGCCCAACTCCAGCATACGCGAGACCGGCGCGAAGCCGCTGGCCAGCTTGAGATTGCTGGAGGGATTGTGGACCACACCGATGCCGTGATGCAACAAGGTCTGTAGCTCCCCATCGTCCAGGTGGACACAGTGCATCGCGGTGACTTTGGCCTCGAAGAGCCCCTGCTTCTTGATCCAGGGCACAATGGGCATTTCATATCTAGCGCGATGTTCCTCAACCTCCTGTGCGGTCTCCGCCACGTGGATATGGATGGGCACATCATAATCCAAGGCCAGGCGCGTGCATTCCTTCAGCATCTCCGGCGTGGCGGTGTAGGCTGCATGTGGACCGATGGCCGGCACGATCAACTTATGTCCAGACCAACGAGTGATGAAGTCCTGAGTCAAACGAAGCCCCTCGTCGTAGCTGGCGGCATCGGGGGTGGGATACTTAAGAATAGATTGGGCGCAGACGGCCCGCTGTCCCACCTGGGCTGCCGCGTCGGCGACTGCTTCCTCGTAGTAGTACATATCGCCAAAACAGGTGACACCGGAGCGGATCATCTCCGCACAGGCCAATTGAGTGCCCAACCAGCAGAAATCAGGTCGGACGAATTTCCTCTCGACCGGCATCATGTAGCCCATCAGCCAAACGTCCAGCCGCAAATCATCGGCCAGACCGCGCAGCAATGTCATCGGAGCGTGTGTATGCCCATTGACCAGGCCAGGCGTCACAGCGCAGCCCTTACAATCGACGATCTCCTCGGCAGTGTAGGCCGCCGTGATCTCTTCGACCGGCCCGACCGCCTCAATGGCCCCATCGTGAATGCTGACAGCGCCAGGGTCAAATATATCAAAATCATCGTTCATCGTGATCACGCAGCCATCGCGCAAGATCATATCAACTTCAGTCATCGTGGCCCTCCTATGAATAGCTAAGAATAGGGAAAACATTATAGCTTAGTTACGCCTCAACGCAATTTTAGGCGCATACCGGGAAATCGTAGCGGTTCCAAGGCCCTCCAGAGGCCAACAGAGGCTTTCTGTGGC
>CAZANJ010000361.1:0-3699 GCA_964486415.1 uncultured Anaerolineales bacterium | reverse complement strand
AGCAACGTTGGTCAACTGGAACGCGCCACTCAGAACCGCGTCGTCGCGCTGTTTCAAAACAGCCTGGGCTACGACTATCTGGGCAACTGGGAATATCGCGCCGGTAACAGCAACATCGAGGAGGAGCTCCTACGCGCCTATCTGCGACGCCGGGGCTACGCCAAAACCCTCATCGACCGGGCCTTGTTCGAGCTCAACAAGGCCGCCGATGATCAGAGCAAGAGCCTCTACGAGGTCAACAAGGCCGTCTACCGGCTGCTGCGTTACGGGGTCAAGGTCAAGGCCGGCGTGGGTCAAAAGACCGAAACCGTCTGGCTGATCGACTGGCAGCACCCGCTGGAGAACGACTTCGCCGTCGCCGAGGAGGTCACGGTCAGAGCCGTGCATACCAAGCGCCCGGACGTGGTGCTCTACGTCAACGGGATCGCGCTGGGCGTGCTGGAGCTGAAGCGCTCCATCGTCTCCATCGGCGAGGGCATCCGCCAGAACCTCGATAACCAGAAGAAGGACTTCATCCAGCCCTTCTTCGCCACGGTGCAGCTCATCATGGCGGGCAACGATAGCCAGGGCGTGCGGTACGGCGTCGTTGAGACAAAAGAGAAGTATTACATGGCCTGGAAGGAGGAGGGCGAGGACGGCGCGATCCCCAACCTGCTCGACCGTCACCTGACCCAGCTCTGTGCCAGGGAGCGCTTCCTGGAATTGATCCACGATTTCATCGTCTTCGACGCCGGAACCAAGAAAATCTGCCGTCATAGTCAATACTTTGGCGTGCGCGCCGCCCAGGAGCGCGTGCGCCAGCGGGAAGGCGGTATCATCTGGCACGCCCAGGGCAGCGGCAAGAGCCTGATTATGGTCTGGCTCACCAAGTGGATGCGCGAGCACATCCCCGACGCCCGCGTGCTGATCATCACCGACCGCACCGAATTGGACGGGCAGATCGAAAAAGTCTTCCACGGCGTGGACGAGGACATCTACCGCACCGCGAGCGGTCAGGATCTGGTGGATGTGCTCAACGCGACCAACCCCTGGCTGATCTGCTCCCTGATCCACAAATTCCACGGCAGCGAGGAGGGCGACGTCGACGGGTACATCGACGAGGTGCAGCGCAGCCTGCCGCCTGGCTTTCGGGCCAAGGGCGACATCTACGTCTACGTGGACGAGTGCCACCGCACCCAATCGGGCAAACTGCACCAGGCGATGAAGGCCCTTCTGCCCAACGCGATGTTTATCGGCTTCACCGGTACGCCCCTGCTCAAGAAGGACAAGCAGACCAGCCTTGAGGTGTTCGGCAGCTACATCCACACCTACAAATTCGACGAGGCGGTGGAGGATGAGGTGATCCTGGACCTGCTCTACGAAGCCCGCGACGTCGATCAGGTTCTCACTTCGCAGGAGAAGGTCGATCAGTGGTTCGAGGCCAAGACGCGCGGTCTCAGCCCCGTCGGCCTGGCGCAACTGAAGCAGCGCTGGGGCACCATGCGGCGCGTGCTCAGTTCCCGCTCGCGCCTGGAACAGATCGTAAACGACATCCTGCTGGATATGGAGACCAAGGACCGCCTCCTCAGCGGGCACGGCAACGCCATTCTGGTCGCCCGCAGCATCTACCAGGCCTGCCGCTATTATCAGATCTTTGTCGATCAAGGGTTCACCAAATGCGCCGTCATCACCTCCTACAAACCGTCCATCTACGACATTCGCGGTGAGGAGACCGGCGCGGGCATGACCGAGGAGTTGCTCAAGTACGACATCTACCGCCAGATGCTGGCGGATTACTTCGACCAGCCGAAGGAGGATGCGGCGAATCGTGTGGACGAGTTCGAGGATAAGGTCAAGGAAAAGTTCGTCAAGGAGCCGGGGCAGATGAAGCTCCTCATCGTGGTCGATAAACTCCTCACCGGCTTCGATGCGCCGCCGGCGACTTACCTCTACATCGACAAGCCGATGCACGATCACGGGCTGTTCCAGGCCATCTGCCGCGTCAACCGTCTGGATGGCGAGGACAAGCCCTACGGCTACATCGTGGACTACCGCGACCTTTTCAGGAGCCTGGAGAAATCGATCCACGACTACACATCGGAGGCCCTCGACGGGTACGACGAGGAAGACGTGGAGGGGCTGCTCACGAATCGGCTGGAGAAGGGGCGTGAGCGCCTGGAGAACGCACGAGAGGCCATCAAGGCCCTCTGCGAGCCAGTTCAGCCGCCCAAGAACACCCAGGACTACATCCATTACTTCTGCGGCGAGGACACCACCGACGAGGAGGCCCTCAAGGACACGGAGCGCCGGCGTATCATGCTCTACAAATCCACCGTCTCCCTGATCCGCGCCTACGCCAACCTCGCCAGTGAGATGCTCGATGCGGGCTACAGTGCGCAGGAGATCGCCGAGGTGAAACGGGAAGTGGAGCATTACGAGAAGGTGCGCCAGGAGGTCAAGCTGGCCAGCGGTGATTACGTGGACTTCAAGAAATACGAGCCCGCGATGCGCCACCTGCTCGATGCCTATATCCGCGCCGATGAAAGTGAGACCGTCTCCGCCTTTGATGATCTGAGCCTGATCGAGCTCGTCGTCGAGCGGGGCGCGGCCGTGGTGGATCAACTGCCGGAGGGCATTCGCAGCGATCCGGAGGCCGTCGCCGAGACCATCGAGAACAACGTGCGCCGCGTGATCATCGACGAGCACCCCGTCAATCCCAGATACTACGACCGTATGTCGGACTTGC
The DNA here is from genome assembly GCA_964486415.1 of uncultured Anaerolineales bacterium. GTDB lineage: Bacteria > Chloroflexota > Anaerolineae > B4-G1 > B4-G1 > CAZANJ01. The sequence goes on along the minus strand of CAZANJ010000361.1, from coordinate 974 downwards.
TCGACACCCTGATCAGACAGCGGAAAGCCCAGGCGATTGAGTATAAGGAATATCTGGAGCGCATTGCTGAGTTGACGCGGCGGGTCAAAAACCCGGCTGAGGGGGCGAGTTATCCGGATTTGCTAAACACCCCGGCCAAGCGCGCGCTCTACGATAACCTCGGGCGGGACAAGGACCTGGCTCTCCAATTGGATCACGTCATCCGGGACACCAAAAAGGACGGCTGGCGCGGCGATGTGGTCAAGGAGCGGGAAATCAAGTACGCTATCCATCAGGTCGTGGGCGACGAGACCGAGGTCGAGCGCATCTTCAACCTGGTCGAGGGGCAGTATGAGTACTGAGATGGGTGCCGAGAAGCATCAGATCACCGTCGGCGAGATCGCGGTCAATGTGGTCCGCAAGGACATCAAGAACCTGCATCTGGCCGTCTATCCCCCCGATGGGCGCGTGCGCGTGGCCGCGCCGCTGCTGGTGGATGATGAGGCGGTGCGGCTGGCCGTCATCTCCAAGCTGGCCTGGATCAAGCGCCAGCAGGATGAGTTTCGCAGTCAGGACCGGCAGTCCGCGCGTGAATACGTCTCCCGCGAGAGCCACTACTACTGGGGCGACCGTTACCTGCTCAACGTCGTCTATCGTGACGCGCCCCCTGAGGTTGTCGTGCGCAATTTGAAGACGCTCGATCTCTTCGTGCGGCCGGGCAGTGGCCGCGAGCAGAGAGAGCGGGTGATGCTGGCCTGGTATCGTCGTCAGCTCAAGGCCGCCATCCCGCCCCTGATTGCCAAGTGGGAGCCTATCCTGGACGTCGAGGTGGCCGAATGGCGCGTCAGGCGGATGAAGACCAAGTGGGGCACCTGCACGGTCGAGGCCCGTCGCATCTGGCTCAACTTGGAGCTGGTCAAGAAGCCGCCGCAGTGTCTGGATTACATCGTCATGCACGAGATGCTCCACCTGCTTGAGCGCCATCACAACGAGCG
>CAZANJ010000360.1:0-3710 GCA_964486415.1 uncultured Anaerolineales bacterium | reverse complement strand
TGGAGGAAGAGGAACTGGCCGCCTTCATGGGACAGCGGGCACAAAAACGAGAGGCTCATCAAGAAGAGCGCGAGGAGGACATAAACGCTTTCCTCCAGCGCCAGGAGGAGGAAGAGGAGCTCCAGATGAAGCCCCTGGCCGATGGGGGCTTCGAGGCCAGCTCCGATCTGGAGCAGCGTCTGACTACACAAAGGAGCAACGGCAGGCCCTTATCCCCGGATGTACGATCCTTTATGGAGCCTCGATTCGGCGCCGATTTCAGCAACGTGCGAATCCACACCGACGGCGATGCGGTGCAGATGACGCGCGAACTGAATGCCAAAGCATTCACGCATAGTCAGGATATCTACTTCGGCGCGGGCAAATATGATCCTGGCTCCAGCGGAGGGCAGCGATTGCTTGCCCACGAATTGACGCACACGATACAGCAGGGCGGAAGAAAAGACCGGATCGCCCGCTGGGGTGGCCCCGGCGACACAACTTCCCACGTAGAGGTCACTAATGACGCCTTCCAGAAGCTCAGGGCGGAAAATCCCAACGCGGAGATGTGGTACAGCAATGATGCACAAAACTACCTGGCGAAGATGTCGGAACAGATGGATCAGCGGGCCGGCTTCCTGGTTGGGTCCTTCGTTCCAGGCAAGATATACCAGTTGGGGCAATGGGGAGGAAGAAGGACAGCCAAGACCACCCGGTGGACGGGACGGAAGGTAGCTAAAGGGACACGCGCGACATGGCGCGGATTGCGCCGCGGGCTCGGCCGGATCGGCGAGGAAGCGGGCGGAATGAGCAGAGGAATGGAACAGCTCGTTCTAGATCAGACCGATGAAGGCGGGAATCAAACCAGAAACCGAAGCTTCTGGGGCAAACTAGGCGGCAAGCTCAAGAGTGGGGCAAAAGCGATCGGCAAAGGAACACTGGCCTCACTGATGCTCCCGTACTACAGCCTAGCGAAGGGAACGGAATGGCTAGGAGGAAAAACCGGGATCACTTCAGAGCAAAAAACGGAATCCGAGGACCGGCAGGAAGAAAGAGAAAGAGGCGCTACTGTATCAGAGAAGAAAAAGCTAGCAACAGAATACGATGAGCTCAAGACCTACTGGAGGAGTTCGAGCGAGGCACCCAATCATGGCGAAGGGGGCATGTACAAAAGCCAGAACGGAGCGGGCCGAGACGCGGCACGCGTAAACGAATACGTCGAGAAAGCGGTCGGCGCATACGACAGCAAAAACCCCCGCCAGGCGCTATCCATACTGGCACTGGGATTACACGCCGCCGAGGATCGGGGTGCGCACGGAGACGGAATGCCCGGAACAGGCCATGACCCTCGGAGGGCTTCCCCGCCCCCCAACGAATATGCCGAATCGACCTACTACCAACAAAGCCTCAACATACATAATCAGCCCTGGCAACCTAAATGGTGCGATAACAAGAGCAAAAACCCCAACGGCTATACTATCAGTGTGGAGTACGGTAAACAAGTGTTGGAGAACTTCGCCAAAGGCATCGGCGTCGTGGGCGGAGAAGAAGAGGAACAGCCATCCCAGCGGGAGCTCTTGAAACGTGGAGGAAGGCTAGCAGGCTTCACGAAGCCCGGTAAGTTCAAGAGTTTCTGGCGAAAAACCGGGATGTTCTTCGGCAAGGACGCGATCAGATAATAGGAGACGACAATGGGAGATATCTTCGACACGATGATCAGCTTCTTCCAAGAGGACGACTGGAACTTTTCACAAATGGGGGAAGAACCTCTCTTACAGATGGGGTTCCGAGGAAGTAATGGAAGTTGGGTCTGCTATGCTCAAGCCAATGAGGAGCGGGGAATTTGCACATTCTATTCGATTTGTCCGGTGAAGGCACCAGAGGGAAAGCGGCCTGCCCTGGCCGAGTACCTGACCCGCGCTAATTACGGAATGCTGATCGGCAACTTCGAGATGGACTGGAGCGACGGCGAAGTCCGTTACAAAAGTAGTATCGGTATAGCAGACGAAGGCCTGAGCGCAGCTCTGATTGAGCCGCTGGTATATGCCAACGTCTTCACGATGGATCGCTATCTGCCGGGGATTATGGCCGTCATTTACGGCGATATGCCGCCAGCCGAGGCGGTTGCACAGATAGAGACAGATTGATTGCACTGGGGCAAAAGTAACCGCGTTCTGCTCGCGCCGGACGGCACGTCCGCCAGGAGCAATATACAACGGGGAGATAGCTGTGACACCACAGGCGCAACACGCCAAGCAGAAAAATAATACGGCTAAAACAGGCCGACAGAGTGCGGTTATACCGGAACTGCAAACCGGCCTCGACGTGCTCCAACGCGCGGTCGCCGATCCGAGGTTGGCCTCACCGGATGACATACTCGCCCTTCAACGCAGCTACGGCAACCAGGCTGTGACGGGCTTAATTCAACCCCCACCGCAAACCGTTCGGCGGCAGGAGGAAGAGGAAGAGCTTCAGATGGAATCGCTGACCGATAGAGGCTTTGAGGTCAGCGCCGAACTGGAGCAGAATCTGACTACGCAGAAAGGCAACGGCAAGCCATTATCGCCCGACGTGCGAGCATTCATGGAGCCACGCTTCGGGGTTGACTTCGGCGACGTGCGCGTGCATACGGATAGCAAGGCCGTTCAGATGAACCGGGATTTGAACGCTCGATCATTCACACACGGTGCCGACATTTACTTCGACGCCGACCGGTACAATCCGGGCACCAATACCGGAAAAAGGCTGCTGGCCCACGAGCTGACCCACGTGGTGCAGCAGACGGGCCGCCAGCCTGCTGGAATCCAGACCATTCATGAAGATGGATATGTGCAAAGGTGGAGATGGAGGACGAAAAAGTCGGAAGTTTACAAGGGCAGAGTCGGCGGAGAGAGGTCGCAGGAGAAGGTAATCGATGTTATGAAGATGGGGCCTGGGAGGCGGGCCGAAGAACTGGCCAGGCTTCTAGTCACCAAGCCGGTGAAGAATAATCTGAACGGCTTCAACCGTATTTTACCCCTCCTGACCGGTGGTGGGAATCTCTCTGACCAATTTTCTGAGCAAACAGAGGGAAAGGACTTGGGGCAACGCATCAAGGATATTTTCGGGGAGGACACGGCGAGCAGGGGGCGGTACTTGCTCGACGTATTGAACACGGGCAAGCCCACCGCTAAGTCAAAGTTCGCCTTGAGGGCCGGATTGTTGACGGGAACGTCCTTCACTTTTGGGCGTGGCAGCGGGCGCCGCGAGCACGGGGTCAACAAAGACCTGATCGAGCTGGCGCAACAGTTGTCCCATGAGGAGTTGGGCGAAATTTTGCGGGAGGAAAAGCTCACAGGTTCTCTCACTGATAAGACGCTAGATTTATTGCGGGCGCAACTGGAGGTCAAGGGGAAAGAGGAAGAAGAAGCTGTCGGGGGAGCAAAGCTCGTCAAACAGGTCAAGTTGTTCAAAGCCTACCAGGATCAACTGATCAAAATGGTGCAAGGCCGCCCGATGAGAGTGTTCGGGAGTCGAAGCAAGCACAAACAACGCCTGTTCAAAGATCTGCAACAGTGGGCCAAGGACAAGCCGCCGCAGATCATCGAGAAACTGCTCAATGAGAGGAGCAGGTTTTACCAGACCCTAGCGGATCATTACAAAGAGGCCGACGTCACGTACATCGCCAAGTTGATGAGTAAACCTGAGCAGAAACCGGAAACCGAGCAGGAGGAAGCGCAAAGCGAGGAGGA
>CAZANJ010000359.1:2584-3733 GCA_964486415.1 uncultured Anaerolineales bacterium | reverse complement strand
AATCCAGCGGGAGCGGCGCAGGTAGACTATTTATTTCCATGTCCCATCCTAGTACTTTATTGGGGGGTTACTTTTCTTTTTAATGCAGCTTTACGCTGTTCGTCAAACTGCTTCAACGCAGAAGCTATTTCTTCAAGGTGGAGCACCTGATCCACGCTCCCCTGTTCTATGGCCGCCTTGGGCATGCCGAAGACGACACAGCTCTCCTCGCTCTGCGCGATAACGCGCCCGCCGGCCTCGCGCAAGAGCTTCAAACCCTCCGCCCCGTCCATACCCATCCCGGTCAATACCACGCCGACCGCTCCCTCTTTGTAGGCCTCCGCGACCGAACTGAACAGGCGCGTGGCGGAGGGCCGTAGGCCGTTCAGCGGCGGCGAATGATCGACCTGCACGATGCCGCCCGGCCTGATGAGCATATGGGCGTTGTCCGTCGCGACGATGACGCGCCCGGCGGAGACATGCTCGCCATTCTTCGCCACACTCACTTCCAGCTCAGTGGTTTGATCCAGCCAATGGACGAAGCCCTCCACGAAGCCGTTTGTGATGTGCTGCACGGCCACGATGGGGATTGAAATATCGCCCGGCAGAGCGCCGAGAATCTGGCGCAGCGCGCCGGGCCCCCCGGTGGACGCGGCGATGGCGATGAGCTCGACATCCAGCTTGGGACTGTACACGTGCGGCGCGGGATGGCGCTCCGGCCAGAGCGTGACCACGGGCACTTCGGCCATCAAGCGCAGCGTGGTTATCAATTGATCGCGCACGGTCTCATAGTCTGCCGGAGAGAGCCCCTTCGGCTTTTCGACCACAGTCAGTGCCCCGGCCGATATGGCGTTGAAGGCGATATTCGTATCCTCGTCGTAGATGCTGGCCGCCACCACGACGATGGGGCGTGGGGTGGTGCTCATAATCCGCCTCGTCGCCTTCAGGCCATCCAGTCGCGGCATGCGAATATCCATCGTTATCACATCAGGGCGCAACTGGGCCGCCAGGCGCACCGCTTCCTCGCCGTCCTTTGCTTCTCCCACGACCTCGAATCCAGGCTCACTTTGCAGCATGCTGATCAGAATTTTCCGTACAGTCGGAGAATCATCTACGACGAGCACTCGAATGATCGGTTTCATCAAAATACCTCAAGTCATTCGTCATTCG
>CAZANJ010000359.1:0-2484 GCA_964486415.1 uncultured Anaerolineales bacterium | reverse complement strand
ATTCGCCATTGATGAGTCCCATCTGTCGCAGCGTCTCCAGGAGCACGGCATCGGCGAAGGCATCTTTGGGAATATAATCCACCGCCCCTGACTTAAGGCCCAATAGCGCGTTTTGGCGATCATCGTGGCGCGTCAGCATGATGATGGGAATAGGCTCGGTCTCGTTGATGGTTTTCAGCCGTTGACAGACCTGGAATCCGTCTATGTCGGGCATCTGCACGTCCAGGATGATCAGGTCGGGGTGGAGCTGGCGTGCCATCTCTACTCCCATACGACCGTCATTGGCTACGACGACGTTTACTCCCTCTCGTTCCAACAAATTTTTTATGTGCAAGGCTTGCGTTGGACTGTCTTCGATCACCAAAACGATCTTGCCCTGCATAGCTTTTATTCCTCCCGGCTCGCCATTATGGTGTCGCCCATTTGAATATGGTGACCTTCACCTGACTATCGTCAATCGCTTCAATAGTCAGATCATCGACCATCCAACGTACATCGGTGAAAGCTGTCGCCATAGTTTCCTTCCCGGCATTGTCATTGATGACCGTGCATACTACTCGCAAACCGGCTTTTTCCGCGGCATCGGAACGATAAATTTCGATGTGTCCATCTTTGCTTTCTCCCAACTTTAGAGCTTGGGCCAGCGAGGAAGTCGCCAGGGCGATACAAGCCTGTTCCTGTATGCTGAGCCCCAGCGCCCTCGCCTGTTGGCGCACTTGCATCCGCGCGACGATGATGTCGAACGAATTTCTAATCGTGACGGTTTGCCTCTTTCTCATAAGTGGCGCTCAATAGTGGACGTCAAACTTGCTATTCTACACAAGTGCGGCAGGTATGGAAACCTGCCCTACATTTGATTTGTTTTGTGATTTTTAGACATAATTCGGGACTCTAAAACTTGTGTAGGGTAGCGAAGGCATCAAATAAGTTGCTCGATGGTCTCCAACAAGTTGCTCTGGTCGAAACGGCTCTTGATGATATAGGCATCTGCCCCGGCCTCGATCCCCTGCGCTTTGTCGGCCTCTGAATCGAGCGAGGTAACCAGAATGACCGGTATGTGAGCGGTTTCCGGCTCATCCTTGACTCGCTGCGTGAGCCCAAAGCCGTTCATGCGCGGCATCATAACGTCGGCCACGATCAGATTGGGCGCTCCTTGGGTCGCGATGGCGTCCAGCGCCTCCTGCCCATCGGTCGCCAGGTGTACGGTGTAACCGGCCGCCTCCAGGATGTTCTTCTCCAGGGTGCGGGTAGTGATCGAATCATCCACTATCAGGATTTGCTTCCGGTCGCGATCTTCCGCAGCCGGGGCGGCTTTGGCCAGCATATCCAGAATCGGGCGGCGCTTGCCTCGCATAGCCAGCTTGATCAGATCGGCCACGTTGAGGATCAGAACGATCTCACCGCTGCCCGTCACCGTCGCGCCGGCGATCCCGCCCACGCGCTTCAATTGTTTCCCCAACCCCTTGATCACCACTTCCTGCTCGCCCACCAACTCATCCACCACGAAGGCCATGCGCCGCTCGGCCGCTGCCAGTATTACGGCCAGGATGGGCACCTCTCCCTGTGCGGCGTTCGGCTTCCTTTCGGGTTTGGTGGGGCGAAGTTCTAATACATCGCCGAGCCGCACCAGCGTGAGCGGTTGTCCCTTGTAGCGCACTGCGTCATACCCCTCGAGCGAGATGATCTCCTCCGGCTGAACCGCGATGATGCGTTTGATGGCGTTGAGCGGGATGGCGAATACCTGATCGGAGACGCTGACCAGCAGCCCGTGTGAACTGGTCAGTGCTTGCGGCAGAATCAACGAAAATGCGGTCCCAGCGCCGGGCGTCCAATCCACCTCGATGTGCCCTTGTAGCGCTTCCACGTTTCTACGCACCACGTCCAGCCCCACCCCGCGCCCGGAGATGTCAGTGATGATCGGTTTGGTGGAGACCCCCACGTTGAAGATCGCTTTAATCAACTCCGTTTCGTTCAATTCACGTGCGTCACTCCCCCTCTTGCGCGTGACCGCTTTTCGGATAGCGTCGAGTTGGAGCCCGGCGCCGTCATCGGAGACGCGGATGAGAACGTCTTGGCCCAATTGCTCGGCGGCGAGTGAAATGGTTCCCCTGCTAGGTTTGCCCTGTGCCTCCCGCTCCTCCGGCGGCTCGATGCCATGATCTACGGCGTTGCGCAACAGGTGGGTCAGCGGATCCTTGATCTGTTCCAGTACCTGTTTGTCCAGCTCGGTATCTCCGCCCGCGATGTGGAGCACGGCCTCTTTGTCCGCCTCGTGGGCCAGATCGCGCACCATGCGCCCGAAAGCGCCCGTGATGGTGTTGAGCGGCAGCATGCGCAGTTGCTTGATCTCTTCCTCCAGTTCGTCGATCACGAGCGACATAGCCGTGGTGTCGTTAGCATATTCTTGGGTCAGTTGATTGATCATCCTGCTAATTTCGCCCATTCGCTCCTGACTGAGACCCACATATTCCAGTAAGCGGGACA
>CAZANJ010000358.1:0-3740 GCA_964486415.1 uncultured Anaerolineales bacterium | reverse complement strand
CTCACACTTGCCATTTTAATCATCACCTGTTGGCGCCTAAGCCGCAACACACAAAATGCAAGTAATGCGCCTCAGAGCCTCTTCGTCAGCCGATTTATATTCTCCACGTGCTCCGGATCGTAGCAATCGCCGAAGCGCGTCTTGGGAAGCTGAGCCTTGCGGGCCATCAGCTCCTCATACTCGTCGTCATCCACGAAGGCCACGCAGCGACCGATGCTCGACTCGCCGTCCACGAAGCGCCAGGGGAAGAAGCCGATGGTCGTCCGCCGGTTGCAGAGCAGGTCGATGTTCCCGCCAACGCACTCAGCGTGGATGATGCCGTAGGGGAAAAGCTCAATGTGCATCAACTGGTACTTGTCGGGCGTGAAGCGCTCGGCCAGCGGCATCCCGTACATCTCCTGGAAGACTTCGTCGGCCTCGGCGGCCTGACGCGGCATCCAGTCGCGGATGATGGTGTTCATCGGGTGATCAGCGCTGCCACAATCCACACCGATCCAGTGGATCTTCTTCTCCCTGACCCATTCGGCGAACTCAAGATCGGGGCCGGGGTGCTGCACCATGTAACGGATCTCATCGGCGGTGGGCATATCCCAGCCGAAGTGGTGATAGCCGGTGTGAATGATCAGAATGTCGCCCTCGCGGACCTCCACCCGCTCCTCGATCATCTCCGGCGTGTAGACTTGATAATCGCCGGTGGCATCGGAGAGATCCACCACGGCGCCCGGCCCCACCAGGAAGTCGTTCAGGTCGAGCGCGGCGATGTCCTTGCCCGGCGTGTAGAAATGTATCTCGCCATCCAGATGGGTGCCCACGTGATTAGAGTGAGTGAGCACTTGACCGTTGGCCCCATTGGGAGCCAGACGCTTGAAGTATTTGAGTTGCAGTGGCTCGTAGGTGGGCCACGGCGGGGTAGCAATGCCGAACGGAATGGTTAAGTCTATCAGATTCATCTCAACACTCCTTGTTATGTTATCTTTCTCTCAGGTAGATACCTGCCCCAGTTTTCGCTTCTGTTTCACCAGCGCCCCTTCCAAGAAGTAGATCAGCAGGGCAGTCCATACTGTGCCGAAGCCTATCAGGCGCGTGCCAGAAAAAGGCTCTCCGTATGCCAACACGCCCAGCAGGAACTGCAAGGTCGGGGCGATGTATTGCAAAATCCCGATGTTAGATAGCGTGATCCTTCGCGCAGCGTAGTTGAACATCAACAAGGGAACAGCAGTGACGACGCCGCTAAAGACCAGCAAAAGACTCGTCCTCAAACCCGCGTGCCCGAAAGAGGCTTCACCCGCTGCCTCCAGGTAGACCAGGTATGAAAATGTGGGGACGGACATTATCGCGATCTCCAACGCCAATCCCTCGATGGCGCCCAGGGGAGCGGTCTTCCTCAAAAGTCCATACAGCCCGAAAGTACAGGCCAGCGTCAGCGCGATCCAGGGGAAGACACCGTACATCAAGGTCATAAAAAGGACCCCGCCAAAGGCCAGTCCAATCGCGACCCACTGGGCCGGACGCAGCCGCTCCCGCAGAAACAGCACGCCCAGGAGCACGCTCAAAAGGGGATTGATGAAATACCCCAGGCTGGTTTCCAGCACGTGCCCGGAGTTCACGCCCCAGATATAGATGAACCAGTTGGTTCCCAGAAGAGCAGCGGCGCCCAAGAAAGTGAGCAATAACCTCGGCTGCTCTTTAACGCGCTTCAGCCATTTCCAGCGCTTGCTCAAGGCCAGCATTATAACGATAGATACCAAAGTCCAGACCACGCGGTGACCCAGAATCTCCCGCGCGGCTACATTTTGAAGCGACTTCCAGTAGACCGGGAGTATGCCCCAAAGCGCATAGGCCCCGATCGCGGCTAACATTCCACTTTTCTTCACAAAACCTCACTATTCTATTCACGGAATTCGTCGGGCGACCATGGGCAACCACGGGCGAAGCGTCGCCAAGGGATCGCCCCTACATTGCGGATAACGGATATCGTACGGGCGGGACTCTGTGCCCGCCCCACACAAGGGATCGCCCCTACCAGGATTGCACGGCTTTGAACGCATCGGCGAAACATTTTTCCGGCGCACGCAGCACCCCGGCCCCGACCATGCCGATGCCCGGCTCCTTATGGGCTATGCCGGTGTTGAGACGCGGGAGGATGCCCGTCTCCGCTACCCGGAGCACATCGATTCCCAGCGGCGTGCCACGGAAGCCCAGCACCGGGATGGTGAAATTCTCGTGCTCGGCGAAGCAGATCTCGTACATCTCTCGCGTGGCCCGCAAGGCATCATCGGCTGTACCGCCGACGAAACGGGCGATTGCCGGCGCCGCCGCCATCGCGAAACCGCCAAAGCCCGCCGTCTCGGTGACAGTGCTATCGCCGATGTCGGGGTTGGCATCTGCCGCCGTGAAGCCGGGCAAATAGAGCCCATCCACCACACCGGCCGGGGCAACGAACCAGCGCTCCGGCTCGCCCGCTATGCGAATGCCGAAATCGGTCCCGTTACGGGCCATCACCGTGAGGATGGTCGAGCCTTCGATCCCCTCGGCCGGCTCTAACATCGCCTTGCCGGCTGGCATCGAGAGGTTCAGGAAAAAGTGATCGTTCTGCTCGATGAACTCAAAGACCTGCGCCGCCCGCTCTTGATCAGGGCAAGTGCGCAAGATGGCCGGCGTGACCGCCCGCAAAAATAGGGATGTGCCGGCGCGATTGCGGTTGTGACATTCGTCGCCCATGTGCAGCGCCTGGCTGATCGATGCCCGCAGGTCGATTCCACCCTCGATGGACTCGATGGCCGCCTTGAGCGTGGGGTAGAGCACCTCCTCCATCCACTCCAGGCGCTCGTAGACCTCCCGTCCGTAGGCGCCATAGCGCAAGACCTTGCCCAGGCCCTCATTCTGCGTGGCGTAGGCGATGTTGTCAAAGGTCTCGTTCTTGACCAGAAAGACGGGCATGGAAGGCGAGACGATTCCCGCCATCGGCCCCACGGTGTGGTAGTGATGGCAAGGGGCAAACTCAATCTCCCCGCTGGCGGCCAACTCCGCTGCCTCCTGCTCATCCTTCGCCAGCCCCTCGTAGACCAGGGCGCCCATCACAGCGCCCCGCTGCGGGCCGCACATGCGCTCCCAGGTGATGGGCGGGCCGGCGTGGAGTATCAGCCGGTCGTGATAACCGGGGATCACCTCGCCCGCGATGCCCATCCCAACCAGCACCGGGCGGCCCTGCATAATACGCTCGGCGGCCTCCGTGTTGGCGGCCTCGATATCAACTCCCGCGCTGGTGAACCGCAGCTTGGGCGCCAAGGGCGGCCTCCAATCCACCTGGGTCACCGCCACATCTTGCGCCCGCAGGCTCTCGGCGAAGGTGTGCAAGCCGACGTTGACTACACCGCTCTCCTTCAAAGGATCCTCAAACAACGGATAGTTGGTTTTGTCTGTCACAATTTCTCCTTTCAGCTTGACGAATTATAGGCGCCGGTATATATTTCCGATAGTTAGTATGCCGCCATCCATTGCGCGATATGAGTGGTAGGATAAATAGTTTGAGGAGTGATACTATGAGTACGACTGCCCAAACGATGCAACGAATTATGATCACGGTGCCGCCCGATCTGCTGCAACAGATCGAGGAAATGGCCGCCAAACTCAATTTCAACCGCAGCCAGTTCATCCGCGAGGCAGTGGAGGCGTTCCTGAAGGAGCAGCGCCGTCGCGAACTGCGCGAACTGCTCAAGGAAGGCTACCTGGCTAATGCC
>CAZANJ010000357.1:0-3779 GCA_964486415.1 uncultured Anaerolineales bacterium | reverse complement strand
CCATGGCGCAATCGGTGGATACTGACTAACGCTCTAAGTCGTTACTGCGAAGCTGCAAGTCCTGGCGGAGGGTAGATGGCTGACCAACCCCAACGTGATCTTTGGCGAATCATCTGGCAAGTTGCGACCAGCGATACAGCGCTGGTCATTCTGTTATTAGGTATCGCGATCAGTTTGGCAACCGCCAGTTTGCTCCCTCAAGTTCCCTCTAACGGACCCAGCGCCTATGCAAGGTGGCTCTCCCATACCCAGGCCCGCTTCGGAGGGGCGACCTCAACTATGCAAGCGCTGGGATTATTCAACATCACCCGCTCATTCGGTTTCCGGACTATGTTGGCGCTCCTCGCCGGATTATTCCTGCTTCGGCTGACGGAGAACGTTGATCAACTGGTACAGGGGCGCAAATTGGCTCCGCCCAAGGATAATTGGCAGGAACTACCCAACGTATCCCTGACGAGAATCCGAGATGAATTTCTGCAACCACGTTATCGCGTGCTCAAGGAGCCTGCCCTTTTCCAGATCGACCGCTGGCCATGGAGCGCGGTCTTTCCAGCGCTCGCTCACGCTGGCGGTTTGTTGCTGATTATCGGGGCACTCTTCGCGCATCTATGGGGCTGGCAAGTTGAGGACGTCATCCTACAAGGTGGAGAAAGTGCTACCTTCTACGGCGCCAAAGTGGCCCTACGGGAGGATGTTCAGGTAACTCATAGTCCCGGCATCTTCGTGTCCGTCGAAGAACGCGGCCCAGGTGTGCAGGTGAGCGCAATCGACGATGACGGGAACACCCTCTCGCTCCAACAGGCCGCCGGATCGGATAGCTCAACCCAACTCTGGCTGGCGCTGTCTGGAGACCAATATTTCGCTATCCCAGAAGAACAAATGATCATAAGATTGGCCCCCAGGCGCAAGGATACAAACAGCCCGGTGGATGTCCAATTTTATCGCAGTCCACCTGGGCGCTTGATCACCGAAATGTCCACAGAGGGCGACATTACTCAATTAGATGTCGAGAATGTGAGCTTGAAATTAACCTCCGCGCCCTATGCCCGACTGACCATCACCTCCAATCCTGGACGTTGGCCCGCTATATTGGGCCTTCTAGCTTTGATCATTGGCCTCGTGGGCAAGAACATCTGGCCGAAACGCCGTTTCTGGTTACGTCAAGGCGAGGACGAAGAAGTCATAGAAGGAACGGGCATGCTCCCATCAACAATCAAAACCAGCGATGAGGAAAAAAGTTGAGCAAGCCATTCAGAGCGTCTACGCATGATCCAATCTCAAAGGCCAAAGAGAAAGAACTAATGCGACCGATCATAATAGGAGTTGCCGGAGGGACAGGGTCGGGCAAAACGACCGTGACGCGCCAAATCCTAGAACTTGTGGGAACAGAACACATCGCCTATATCGCTCACGACGCTTACTACCGCGACCTAAGCCATTTGCCCTCACACATACGGTCCCAGGTCAACTTCGATCACCCAGATGCATTGGAAACGGAGCTGATGGTTGAGCACCTCAAAGCGCTGCGCGTCGACCAGCCTGTCGAGGTTCCAATCTACGATTTCACCACGCACACGCGAAAGCCGGAGACGCGCCGAGTGGAAATGGCTCCGGTGATCATCGTCGAGGGAATTCTTGTCTTCGTCGAGCCCGATCTGCGCGAATTATTCGACGTTAAGCTCTACGTGGACACCGACGCTGATGTGCGATTCATTCGGCGGCTGCAACGGGATATAGAGGAGCGAGAGCGAAGTGTGGATTCCGTCTGTGAGCAATATCTCTCCACAGTGCGACCGATGCACCTGGAATTCGTCGAACCCAGCAAGCGCTATGCCGACGTCATCATCCCAGAGGGTGGATTCAACAAAGTCGCCATCGAGATGGTCGCCGCGCGAATCCGGGGTATGTTAGAAGAACAGGGCGATTAAGGCCAAGTGAAGCTTTCTATCATCATACCAACCTATAACGAGGCCCCGACTTTGGCGCAGATCGTCGAGCGCGTCATTGACACTGATCTCGATGGGGTTGAGAAAGAGATCATCGTCGTCAACGACGGATCGACCGACGAGACGAGCGCGATTCTGGAGAGGCTGAATGAGCGTTGGACCGAGCGGCTCAAAGTCGTGCACCATCAACAGAATCTGGGCAAGGGAGCCGCTATCCGCACAGCGCTAGAACACGCCACCGGCGACATCATCATCACACAGGACGCCGATCTGGAGTATGACCCCCGCGAGTACCCAAAGCTCCTGGCTCCCTTCGAAGACCTGGACGTACAGGTGGTCTATGGCTCCCGTAACTTGCTGCAAAATCCCCGTTCCTATTGGAGTTTCTATTGGGGCGGGCGGCTGGTGAGTTGGGTGACAAACTTATTGTACGGATCTGACCTCACCGATGAGGCAACCGGCTACAAACTCTTCCGCACTGACCTCCTACGCGGTCTCGATTTGGAGGCGGTTGGCTTTGAGTTCTGTCCAGAGGTGACGGGCAAGACACTGCGGAGGGGAATCGAAATCCACGAAGTACCGATTTCGTATCAGCCGCGCTCTATGTCTGAAGGCAAGAAAATCAATTGGCGCGACGGGGTGGCCGCAATTTGGATGTTGGTGAAGCAGCGCTTCAAGAAGAGAAAGAAGTAATCCGAGACAGGTATCGTCCCTCTGCGAAGTTCCTTTACGAATCGGGGATTGGATAACCAAGGACGAAGCGAAGGAAATTACGTCGCCAGGGTTGTCTGTGGCGCAGATAGTAGAGGCAATCGGAGAAGCGACGAGGCTCAAAGCCAAAGCGGCGCGGGATAGCGCCCAGCTCTGTCGCATTGTTCACAGTAACCATATCCAACCACCAGGAAGGCGTGGGATTACGGGCGAAAATAGCGCCGAATAAATTGATCGCACTTGTTACAAGTGGCAATCGCGTATGCACCAGACGCCTATGCATCCCGGCAGCGACCAATAACTGACCCATCATCTGCTCCAGAGTGAAGTGCTCAGGTCCCCCCACGGGGATCTTACTCTCCAGCAGGTCCTCTTGCTCCACCACATTCGCTACACAACGGGCCAGGTCTTCAGCCCACAGAGGCTGGAAGCGTGAGCGTCCAACTTCGGGGATGGGCAGCACAAAAGGGATCATCTTGGCCAGCATGATAGAGACGTTGGTGAACATATCCTCCTGACCATAAGTGAGAGCCGACTGAAGGATGGTATACTCCAATCCGCTCTCCTGTACCGCAATCTCCGCCTCCCCCTTGACGCGAAGAAGCAGATAAGCCGAGGACTGATCGGCTCCCAAGCGACTGAGATAAATGAAGCGTCGGACGCCGACGGCATGCGCTGCGACGATCAATTGTTGCGTCCGTTCGGCATGATCACTCAGTTGCCCCACTTGATCGGGGTTTTCCTCCCTGGTAGCATGGACGACGGTGTCGACGTCCTGCATAGCCAAGCGCAGCGCCGGCGCATCATCGAAGCGGGCCGATGCCGTGGAAAAGGTTAGGCCACTGGGCAATTGCTGCACACGCCG
Organism: uncultured Anaerolineales bacterium; assembly: GCA_964486415.1. Classification (GTDB taxonomy): domain Bacteria; phylum Chloroflexota; class Anaerolineae; order B4-G1; family B4-G1; genus CAZANJ01. The sequence continues at coordinate 257 of CAZANJ010000357.1, read as the reverse complement.
GGAGGGTTGCAACAGGCAACGAACCTTACACCCTTGATCCACCAGATGGCGCACAACAGCCCGCCCCACAAAGTTTGTAGCTCCAGTGACCAAGATCAATGGGCTATCTCTATTTTGCATAGGCGTGATTATACCATTGCTCTTAGTGATAGCAAGAGTCTCTGGAAAGATGCGGATCGTTTCTCACCACATTGTGCCTTGGCTTTTCGAAGCGATTCAAAAATCGGCGGGTATGGAAACCCGCCCTACATAGCCAG
>CAZANJ010000356.1:2456-3802 GCA_964486415.1 uncultured Anaerolineales bacterium | reverse complement strand
TTACCAATTTACCAACCCACCAGAGGAGTTTAAATGCACGACGACGATCTTTTCTTTATGCGTGAGGCGTGGGAGTATGATCCAGATTTAGAAGCGGAGCGCCGACCGGATGCCGATTTGGGCTTTGATACGCGGGCGTTGCACGCTGGGTTCGATCCGCTGGAGAGCGTGGAGGACTTCCGCTCCTTCGTGCTGCCCATCACGCCGTCGATGACCTACCCATATGAGCGTTTCGAGCGGATTCCCTACCCGGTCTACGGGCGCACGCAGACGCCGACCACGGCGGTGCTGGAGGAGCGGCTGGCGTCGCTGGAGGGCGGCGCGGGCTGCGTCACGGCCGGCTCCGGCTCGCAGGCGCTGTTCAACCTTGTATTCACCATCGCGCGGCCAGGCGACAACGTGGTCACCAGCCTCAACATCTACGGCGAGGGCTACAAGCAGGCGGCGGCCATCTTCCCGGAGCGCTGCGGCGTCGACTTTCACTTCGTCGACGACCCGGCCGATCCCGCCTCCTGGGACGCGGCCATCGATGAGCGCACGAAGCTGGTCTGGGTGGAGACGCCCAGCAATCCGTGTCTCTTCGTGACCGACATCGCCGCCGTGGCCGACGTGGCTCACGCGGAGGGCGTGCCACTGCTGGTCGATAACACCACCGCCACCGCCGCGCTCCAGAAGCCGCTGGCGCTGGGCGCCGATATGGTGCTGCTCTCCCTCACCAAGTTCCTCTGCGGCAACGCCAGCGTGCTCGGCGGGGCGGTCGTGGGGCCGGAAGCGCTGGTCGAGGACGTGCGCTGGAACACGACCGAGTTCGTCGGCGCGGTGCTCCAGCCCTTCGAGGCCTGGCTGGTGCTCCAGTTCCTGGAGACGCTCTCGCTGCGCATGGCGCGCCACAGCGCCAACGCGCAGAAAGTGGCCGAGTTCCTGGCCCACCATCCGCGCGTCGAGCACGTCAACTACCCCGGCTTGCCCCATCATCCGCAACACGAGCTGGCCCAGCGCCAGATGGTCTCCGGCGGCGGCATGCTCTCCTTCGTCGCGCCCGGCGGGATGGAGGGCGCCGCCCGCGTGATCGACGGCTTCGAGCTGATCACCCACGCCGTCACCTTCGGCACCAGCCGCACTATTTGTATGCACCCGCCGACCATCACCCACGAGCATATGACGCCGGAGGAGCGCGCCAAGGCCGGCATCGCCGACGGGCTGATCCGGCTCTCGGTGGGCCTGGAGGACCCGGACGATCTGATCGCCGACCTCGAACGGGCGTTGGCGGATCGGTAGATTGGTAGATTGGTAGACCGGTAGATTGGTAGACCGGTAGGCTGGTAGATTGGTCACCAATTTCCCAA
>CAZANJ010000356.1:0-2356 GCA_964486415.1 uncultured Anaerolineales bacterium | reverse complement strand
TGCTCTACTCGGAGCCCAGCTCGCCGCTTCAGCAATCGGATACGGCGGTCGACAAGCTGCTGCTGATGGCCGAGTATGAGTTACCCGTGGTCCACTCGCCCGGCCCGCTGATGGGCGGCACGGCGCCGATCACCATCGCCAGCGGCCTGGTGATGTCCCTGGCCGAGATTCTGAGCGGCCTGGTGGTCCATCAGATGACCAACCCGGGGGCGCCCTTCGTCTTCGGCGCGGGGCTGCACCATATGGATATGAAATCGACCCAGATCTGCTACGGCGGCCCGGAGTTCCAGCTCACCAAGGCCGCTATCGCGCAACTGGGCCGCTGGTACGGCATGCCCACCTGGGGCTACGCTGGCTGCACCGATGCCAAGGTGTTGGATGAGCAGGCCGCAGCCGAGGCGATGCTCTCAGTGCTGATGGCCAAGCTGACCGGCGCGAACCTGATCCACGACGTCGGCTACATGGAGAGCGGGCTGACGACCTCCTTCGGGTTGATTGCGCTCACCGACGAACTGATCGCGATGACGGGGGCGATGGTCAACGGCATTGAGGTCAGCGACGATACGCTGATGTTGGACGAGCTCCACGAGGTCGGCCCGGGCGGGCATTTCCTGGATACCGACGCGACGATGGCCCGCTTCCACGACTTCTGGTACCCGGAGCTGATGAGCCGCGAGATTCGGGAGACCTGGCTGGAGCGCGGCGCCACCACGCTCGGCGAGCGGCTGAACGAGAAGGTCAAGGCCATCATCAAGGAGCATCAGCCGGAGCCGCTGGCGGCGGAGAAGAAGGAGAAGGTGCAGGAGGTTTTGGAGGGGATAAGCGCGTGAAACGTATTGCGTAATGCGCATACGTCTTACGTTTTACGCTTTACATTTTACGATGGGGGAAAATATGCCGCTGAAATTCCGTATCTTATCAGCCGAGCAGCGCACACGGATCGCCGAGGCGGCCTTCGACCTTCTGGAGCGCGTTGGTGTTCAGTTGACCGAGCCGGAGGCCCGCGAGTTGCTCCAAGGCGCGGGGGCGAGCGTTGAGCCTGAAAATGGCCGCGTGCGCATCCCGGCCGATCTGATCGAGCGGGCCATCGAATCGGCGCCGTCGAGTATCGACATCTATAACCGCGACGGCGAGCGGGCGATGACGCTGGGTGGGAGGAGCGCTTACTTCGGCGCCCACACCGATGCGCCCGATGTGCTCGATCCGTTCAGCCCATCTGGAAGCGAGCGCCGTCCCTGCACCGAGGCCGACGTGGGCCGGCACGCCGCGCTGATCGACGCGCTGGATCAGATCAGCTACACCACCGCCTCCGGCATGGTCTCCGACCGGCCGGCCGAGGTCGCCGACCGCGTGGCGCTGGCCCAATGCTTGATCCATTCGCCCAAGCCGGTGCTGGCGATGCCGGTCACGTATCAGTCGCTGATCGATTGCCGCGCGATGGCGGCCTTGGCCGTGGGCGAGGCGCTGCGCGAGCGGCCCATCCTCATCGTCTACGCTGAACCGGTCTCGCCGCTGGTCCATCCCGACGATTCGATCCAGCGGCTGCTTTACTGCGCCGAGCATGAGCTTCCAGTGGTTTACTCCGGCTACGCCGCAATGGGCGGCACCGCGCCGATGAGCCCCGCCGCCATCACGGTCCAACTCTGCGCCGAATCGCTCAGCGCGCTGGTGGTCCATCAGCTCAAGCGGCCCGGCGCACCCTTCATCTTCGGCGGGATGGCCTCGCTGATGGATATGCAGACCACGGTCTTCTCCTACGGCGCGCCGGAGTTCCAGCGCGGCAACACGCTGCTGGCCGAGATGGCCCATCACTTCGAGCTGCCCAACTTCGGCACGGCCGGCACCAGCGACGCCCAGACCTTCGACGGGCAAGCGGTGCTGGAGGCGGCCTCGTCGTGTATGATGGCCTACCTCGTCGGCGCCAACCTGATCCACGACGTGGGTCTGCTGGGCAACGCCACGGTGGTGATGCCGGCCATGATCGTGGCGACCGACGAGATCGTCGCCATGCTCCCCCATCTGCTGGGCGCGGTGGACGTCAGCGATGAGGATCTGGCGCTGGCGCTCGATCTGCTGGAGGAGGTGGGGCCGGGCGGCGAGTTCGTCACGCACGCGCACACCTTCGAGCACTTCCGCGACATCTGGTACCCCGATTTGCTCTTCCGGGGCGGCGCCGAGGCCTGGGCGGCATCCGAGCAGGAAACGTTCGAGCAGCGCGTTAACGCCAAGACGCGCGATCTGATGGAGCAGCACGAACCGGCGCGGCTGCCGCCGGACATCGCCGAGGCGATCCGGGCGGTCGTGGCAAGTCGGTAGACCGGTAGGCTGGTAAATTGGTAGGTTGGTAGGTTGGTAG
>CAZANJ010000355.1:0-3827 GCA_964486415.1 uncultured Anaerolineales bacterium | reverse complement strand
GCCACAGAACGCCTCTGGCGGCCTCTGGAGGGCCTTGGAATCGCTTCGAAAACCGGAACGATCGAGATGTTGCAGGTTTAGACCCATAGGGGTATAATTATAATCGAGTTGGACGTAAATGCTTGCTAAAAAGATAATAGATGAAGCGGGCGTCAAGAAGCGCCCGCTTTTGAGTGAGAGTGCATAAATGAACTGGAACATCATTCTTTGGCTGGTCGGCACCGCAGTGACTATCATGGGGCCGCTCATCCTGATTCACGAGTTGGGACACTTTATCCTTGCCAAATTGGCCGGGGTACGTGTCGAGGAATTTGGCTTTGGCTTTCCTCCTCGTATGGTGAAGCTGTGGCGCGGCAAAGGCTACTTGAAGATCGGCAGCACGCGGGTGGAGGTGCCCTCCTGCCAAGAGTTGCCCTCCGAACTAGAGGTGAATTCACTGGTAGACGCGATAACGCAGCGACGCGACGATGGCTCCTACGTTCTGCGCCGTTTGGAGGTACTTGATGATACAGCGGATGTGAAACCCCGACGGAAGATCGTGGAAGAAGGCGTGAATATGCGCGGGGTACTAACCGCACTGGAACCCGGCACGATCTACAGCCTCAACTGGCTGCCGATGGGCGCTTTCGTCAAGATGACGGGCGAGGAAGACCCATCCGATCCCCGCAGCCTGGCCGCTCAGCCCAAACGCTGGCGCCTGGCAACCCTGGCCGCGGGCCCAGTGCTAAATCTTATCGTCGCGGTACTGCTGCTGGTCGGAGCCTACGCTACTGGAGTTCCCACAAAGTGGCATGTCGAAATCGCCCGTGTAGAAGAGGGCACAGCCGCCGATGAAGCCGGCCTACAACCGGGCGATATAATCACCGTCATCGATGGGGAGCGCATCGACGAGGGATTGCTCGAGATGCGTGACATAATCCGCGCCGCTCCAGATGATGCCCTGCAATTCACCGTGCTGCGCGGGGGAGAGAAAATTACCTTGAAAGCCACGCCTCGACTCTCATCCGACGGCTATGGATTCTTGGGTATTTTGATGTCGCCTTGGCCTGACCGTCAGGGAATAGAGCGCTACTCTATCCCCAGAGCATTCAGCATAGGTTTCCAAACCTTGGCTATGGCGACGAGGAGAACACTGGAACTACCCCTGCTCCTCATCCAAGGGGGAAGCAGCGCTCAAGAAGTGCGTCCGGGCAGTGTGATCGCGATCAGCCAGATGATGGCACTCGCCGTGCTGCAGAGCCTCGAATGGAATCTGCTATTTCCCAGCTTGCAAACTGCATCGCTAATCAGCCTGGCCCTGGGTCTTACCAACTTGCTGCCTCTCCCGGCCCTCGACGGGGGGCGCATCCTATTTGTGCTCATCGAAGCTGTGCGCGGTCGCCGTATTCCTCCCCAACAGGAGGCGGTAATCCATTTCGTAGGTATGATGATCCTGATCGGGCTGATGCTCGTTGTGATGCTTCAGGACATCATCAACCCCTTCATGCCCTGGTCGCTGTTGTCGAAGTAGATATGCTGGCGCAAAGCTTAAAATGAAAGACTTGCTTAACACTTTGTTGAATGAATTGAATGAAAAAGCCGAGATGCCGGATCATGCCATGCTCTACAGCCTCTCCAACCTCGAAACGGAGGAGGTAGAGCGCTTATGTGAGACCTGGGGCTGCTTGCCCACCGCGTTGCGCAGGGAACTGATCACACAGTTGACGAAGATTGCAGAGAAAGACATCACTGTCAACTTCGGCGCGGTTTTTCGCATAGGAATAGAGGACACCGATGCTAAAGTGCGAGCGACGGCAATTGATGGACTTTGGGAGGATAAAGATGTACGGCTGGTGCCACGCTTGTCTGATCGACTGCAAAGAGACAAGGCAGTCGAAGTGCGGGCTGCAGCAGCCACCTCTCTGGGCCGCTTCATCCTCCTGGGCGAACTGGAAAAGATTCGCCCCAAACCAATGGAGCTGGCTTACGAAACCCTTTTGAGCGCGTGCCAAGGTCAAGGCGAGCATATGGAAGTACAGCGCCGTGCGCTAGAATCCCTGGCCTATGTGGGCAATGATACAATAGTGGCTTTGATTGAAGAAGCATATGAGGCGCCAGAGGAAAAGATGCGCATCAGCGCGGTGTTTGCAATGGGACGCAGCGCCGATATGCGCTGGGAATATCACGTGCAACAGGAGCTCTTCAATCCCAACCCCGAGATGCGCTACGAGGCAGCGCGTTCCTGCGGTGAGCTACAACTATCCGAATCTGTGCCCCAGCTTGAGGAATTGATCGATGACGCGGACACCGAGGTGCAGGAGGCTGCCCTGTGGGCCCTGGGACAGATCGGAGGAGACAAAGCACGAGAGATTCTGGAATATTACTCCGAAGTGGAAAATGAAGCTTTACGGGCCGCGGCACATGACGCCCTGGAAGAATTAGAATTTCTACATGGCGATCTATCAGAGCTCTTCCATTTCTTGATGGAAGAACCTGAATGGTGAGCGAGGAATGAAAGACTATGGGAAAGGAATGGCGAAAGGGTAAAAATGGAATCTTCCTGCCAAGGAGGCTGGGGAACCCATGTTTTACGGCCATTCTGCTAACCATAATTCTAACTACAGCCTTAACCCTGACGCAAGGGCTCTCATACCCAGTCGCCCACGCTCAATTTCAACTCCAACCTCAATCTCAACCTCAACATCAGGCCCAATCCCCAGCGCGGTCAAGCGATGACATCACAGTACTCGAAAATGGTGCCACTCATTCCTTCGCTCAACGTATCACCTTCACATTGCACGTAGCCTCCGATAACAACATAACGGAAATCTATCTCTTCTTACGCGCTAAAGATAATAAGGAAGCGCAGACGATTCCCCTGAACATCACAGATGCTCAGCGTGAATTGAAGACCGAGTACAAGTACAACCTGCGCCTCAATCCTCTGCCCCCATTTGCTACTATCAATTACTGGTGGCAGATCGAAGATGCAGATGGTGATAAACTGATCACGGAACCTGAGCAATTCACGTATTCGGACAATCGCTTCAAATGGGAAGATCAGACCGCTGATGGCATCACGGTTCATTGGATAGAGGGGCGAGGCGATCCGGCCTTCGTGCAGATGGCGCTCGATGTATCTCGGAACAGTGTGACGGATATCAACGCAGAGCTAAAGGCACCGACACCGGACCCGTTCGACATCTACATCTACGACACAGCACGCAGTCTTGAGGCTGCGATGCTGCTCGCCGGACGCAATTGGGTGAGCGGGCAAGCACACCCGGAAATAGGCGCGATACTCGTCTCCATCCCCCTGGAAGCTGGCTACACTTCCCGCATGAAGCGCTACTTACCACACGAGATCACCCACTTACTGCTCTACCAGGCCGTCACGCCGACTGGCTATGAATATGTACCTGAATGGCTGGATGAAGGGCTAGCCACCATCAATGAACAGCTACCAACGCCCGAGTACACCGTAGCGCTGGAAAGAGCTCGTGAGGAAGGAGAGCTTATCCCACTGAAAGAGTTGTGCGTTCCATTCTCGCCCAATGCGCAGACGGCGACGTTGGCTTATGCACAAAGCGGCAGTGTGGTGAAGTTTATTCGAGAGCGGTATGGAGCACAGGGTATCCGCAAACTGCTGGCCGCTTACGCCAATGGCGCCAGTTGCACCAGCGGGGTGGAAGAAGCGTTCAATATCAGTTTCAATGGCCTAGAGATGGCCTGGCGGGCCAGCATGGAGCCCCAAGCGCCGTGGCGAGCCTGGGTAAGCCAAATCGGCGTGTGGATCGGCCTATGGCTGCTGACGTTGCTGATAGCCGTGCCGATGATCGGGGGACTGC
>CAZANJ010000354.1:0-3857 GCA_964486415.1 uncultured Anaerolineales bacterium | reverse complement strand
ACAGAGGCCTTCTTCACGCTGCTGGAGAGCGAGTTCGGCGTGGTCTCTCCAGATCAGATCGCGGAGGGCGAATGGGCCGCTTCGCTTCCCTTCATACGCAAGTGGGCCGACCGCTTCACGGCCACGCTCTGCCTGGTGGAGACCTTCGTCGCATCGGGTAAGCCCGCCGATTTTCCCTTCCGGCAGGCCCTGCCGGACCCGGCCCACTGGGATCGCTGCCGCAACTTCCTGCGCAAGTGGCAGCGGGATGAGATTTTCAAGGATGCCTTCGCCCGGCGGGCCCGGGCCGTCGATGGGCAATATAACCTCGCCGGCTGGGTGAAAGAGCTTCCAGAGCCGCCGACGGCCAATGGGTTCCTCAACGTCGAGCGAGCCAACTGGGAGCGGATGCGCGAACGGCTGGACGCGCTCGACGACAAGGCCGAGGCGGTCGATTTCTGCCGTGCAAGGCGTATGATCATCCGGGAGCGGGCCAAGGGCTTCTGGGCGCGGGAGGGGGCTCTGCCCGGCTGGGCGGCCCTGGCGCGTATGGCCGAGGTCGTCATCGGCGCCGATGACGCGCTGACCGAGCTGCCGCGCTGCGAGACCGCGCATGCGCTCATCGAGCGCTACACCGAGACGTGGTGGCAGATCGACCGGGCCTACCGCCGCTTCCGCGACGCGGTCAATCAAGGCGTGGGGCAGCTGGACGCCGCGCGAAAATGGACGCAGCGCATCTACCGCGAGTTTCTGGAGACGGTCAACACGCGCTTCGGCGAGGCGCTGATGGAGAATGGCGATTGGCCGCAGGGGGGTCTTTCCCTCGGCACCGGCGAGCTGTGGGAGAGAGCCCAAGCCAAGGGGCAAGGACGTCGCGCGCTCATCCTGGTCGATGCCCTGCGATACGAACTGGGTCAGGATTTGACCCAACGGCTACAGCCCAGCCCCCAAGCGACGACGAGCCTCGTGCTCAGCCCGCTGCCCTCGGTCACAGCGCTGGGGATGGCCGCGCTCCTGCCCGGCTGGTCTGAGCTGGAAGTGAATTATGCCGGTGGCAAGTGGCGCATCGCCGCGCCTGACTTCGACGGGAACATCGCTGAGAGGAAGCATCGCCTGGCCTGGCTGGGGAAACAGTTGGGCAGTGTTGCCCTCTTCGACCTCGACGAGTGGCTCACCACCCCGCTGGACGACGTGCCCAGGGACAAGGACTGGATCGTCATCACATCGACCGAGATCGACGCGGTGGGCGAGGGCGCCGGGGCCGTCGCCTGGCACACCGCCGAAGCGCTCCTCGACCGGCTGGAACAGGCCGTGCGCCGCTTGCTGGCGTTGAACTGCGCCGAGATCCACATCGCTTCCGACCACGGCTTTCTCCTGCGGGAGAACGTGCGAGAGAGCGACAAATTCACCGTGGACGTCCCGGATGAGCGACTGCTGAAGCGCTCGGAGCGGTATCTCTTGCTGCGAAGTGCCGATCTGCCGCCGACCGATCTTCCGGCCCTGCCCGTGTCGGGGAGCTCCAATCTGGTCGCCGTGTTCCCGCGCGGGATCGGCTGCTTCTTCACGCCAGGGGCCTACGACTTTATGCACGGCGGCGTCTCGCTGCAAGAGCTGGTCACGGCCCGCGTCACGGTGCGGCAATCGGTGGAGGAGCGACCGGTGAGCGTGGCGCTGGAGCTGGTGCCCAGGGCCGAGATCCGCAACGCCATCTTCAAGATTCGCCTCATCCCCCAGGGCGTGGATCTGCTCAGCCGCGCCCGGCGGGTGGAGATCGACGTGGCCCACGACGGCGAGCGCGTCTCTCAGAGGTGGGAGGCGGTGGTCAACCGGGACGTGGTGGAGAAGTCGCTGCGGCTATCCCCGCAGATGGGCCTGGACGAGGGCGACGCCATCGCGGTGCGGGTCTGGGATGCGGACACGGGGGAGCTGCTGGCCCAGCAGCCAGCAGTGGTACAGGTCGATCTGGACTGGTAAGCTGAATGGTGAATGGTGAATAGCGAATAGTGAATGACGAATTACGAATTACGAATTTCTAAGCTGAGGTGCTTTTGTGAATAATCCCGTGATGGACCCATTGGATGAAAAACTGACCGCCCACTTCCCCGGCCGCGTGGTGCGTAAGGACCTGGTGCGCCAGACCAAGACCGGCTTCAACGTGCCGGTCTACGTGCTGGAGTACCTGCTGGGCAAGTACTGCTCCTCCACCGACCCTGAGATCATCGCCCAGGGCCTGGAGTACGTGCGCGATACCCTCAGCCAAAACTATGTGCGCGCCGACGAGAGCGAGAAGATCAAGTCGATGACGCGCGAATCGGGCTCCCATCGCATCATCGACAAGGTCAAGGTGCGCCTGGTGGAGACCGAGGACAGGTACTGGGCCGAGCTGACCAATATGGGCGTCAAGTACGTCAACGTCAGCGAGGCCGCCGTGCGCCGATACGACAAACTGCTCGCCGGCGGCATCTGGGCCATCATCGACCTGCGCTACGACGCTGACTTCCAGCATCGCGGTCAGACGCGCCCCTTCATCATCGAGAAGCTGAAGCCAATCCAGCAGCCCAGCACCGACTTCAGCGACCTCTTCGCCAGCCGTGCCCATTTCACCCGCGACGAGTGGCTGGATGGCCTGATCCGCTCCATCGGGATGGAGCCCACACACCCAGACCTGACCCACCGAGTGAAGCTGCTCACCCTGATGCGGCTGGTGCCGATGGTCGAATCCAACTACAACCTGATCGAGCTCGGCCCGCGGGGCACCGGCAAGAGCTATGTCTACCGCGAGCTGTCGCCCTACGCCATCCTGATCTCCGGGGGCCAGACCACCGTGGCGCAGCTCTTCATCCACCTGGGCACCGGTCGCATCGGCCTGGTGGGGCTGTGGGACGTGGTGGCCTTCGATGAGGTGGCGGGCGTGCGCTTCAAGGACCCCAACGGCATCCAGATACTGAAGGACTATATGGAATCGGGCAGCTTCTCGCGCGGCAAGGAGGAGGTGCCGGCCGACGCCTCCATCGTCTACAACGGGAACATCGACGCCGACATCGACAGCATCCTCAAGACCTCGCACCTGTTCCAGCCGCTCTCGCCCGAACTGCAGGACCTGGCCTTCATCGACCGGCTCCACTTCTACTTGCCGGGCTGGGACCTGGGCAAGATGCAGCCGGAGTACCTGAGCGATCACTACGGCTTCGTGGTGGATTACATTACCGAGGTGTGGCGCGAACTGCGCAAGACCAGCTACAGCGACGCCATCGATCACTACTTCAGCCTGGGCGGTCACCTCAACCAGCGGGACGTGCGTGCCGTGCGCAAGACCGTCTCCGGGCTGATCAAGCTGCTCCACCCCGACGGCGAGTTCACCAAGGAGCACGTGCAGGAGTACCTGGAACTGGCGTTGGAGGGTCGGCGGCGGGTCAAGGAGCAGCTCAAGAAGATGGGCGGGTTGGAATACTGGGCCGTCAACTTCTCCTACCTGGATAACGAGAACCGCCAGGAGACCTTCGTAACGGTGCCTGAGCAGGGTGGTGGGGGATTGATCCCGCCAGGTCAGCCGAATCCGGGCGTGGTGTTCACCATCGGCACCGACCTGGAACAGGGACGTCACGCCATCTTCCGCGTCGAGACGCAGGCGCTGAAGGGGCGCGGCGGCACGCGCATCACCGGTGCGCCCTCACGCGCGATGCGGGACGCGATCAAGACGGCCTACACGTTCCTGCGCGGGCACAGCCGCCAGCTCGGCATCAGCAAGGATCCGAATGAATACGACTTCCACGTGCAGATTGTGAATCTGATGCAGTCGAAGGAGGGCAGCGAGACCGGCGTGGCCTTCTTCATCGCCATGCTCAGCGCGCTGCTGGACAAGCCGGTGCTGGAGCAGT
>CAZANJ010000353.1:0-3857 GCA_964486415.1 uncultured Anaerolineales bacterium | reverse complement strand
GAATGAACTCCTGCAAGTAGTAGATGTAGCGGCCCAGCTCCAGCGCACGGAAGACGCGGTAGGCGATATCGGGATCGGAGACGCGCGTCATCCCGCGCCCCAGCGAGCCGAAGATGGGCTTGACCACCACGTCGCCACCCAGCGCGTGGAAGGCGTCCATCGCGTCGTCGAACTGCTCGGTGACGATGGAGCGCGGCGTGGGAAGCCCGGCATCCTCGAGCAGCGTCGAGGTGTAGTACTTGTCCACGCTGCGCTCGATGGCTGTGGGTGAGTTGATGACGCGCACGCCCGCATTCTCCAGCCGATGGAGTGCATCGACGCGGAATATCACCTGCTCCAGCGAGCCGCCGGGGATCAGGCGCACGAAGATGACGTCGTAATCCTCCAGCGGCTCCTCGGTGTCACCGTCAGCCACAAGCCAGGGCTGCGCCGCCAGCCGCGCCGTCAACTGCGTGATATCAAAAAAGGGGGCCGTGATGCCACGTCGGGCCAGTGCTTTCTGCAGGGCCTGCGCGTGCCAGCCCCCTACATGTCCGATGATGCCGACCTTCAAGCCAATCTGCCTCCCTTTGCGCCGACCCGCGTCCGTCTGAACCTGGACGGAGTTTAGGGGCCGTTATAGACGAAAATCTCTCCCTTGCCAATCGTCGTGGCATCGCCGGTGTAGCGCTGATAGCGCCCCTCAATCCAGTCATCTACGATCGGTAGCCCCCAGACACGGAGGCGACGTAGGTAATAGCGCAGAAAGACCGGGCTTTCGCAGATGCAGGAATGGCGGAATGTGGGCAGCACGCCATCGGTCAGTCCCTCCATGGTCAGGATCGTCCCGCGCTTCATTCCCGCGCCGGGCCGGGCGCCCAGCTTGCCGAGGGTGAAGAGTGAACCGGCGATCATCCGCACGCCGGCGAAATCGCCCAGATCGCCCTGTGCAATGATGAGGCCGCATCCAATCGCACCATCAGCAAGGGCACGAGCATTTCCTCTGGCGTCATGCTGCCGTGATGGCCGCGCAGTGTGCTTTTCTTCTTTTCATTCCTCGCTCTGAATGTGATCCGGCTGTTGCCTTGAGCGATGAGGAGCAGGTTTCCCAGCCGCGCTCGAATCGCCGGGGTCGGCTCTTCTGGCCCGAAAAGCCCGCTCTCCAACGCTTGTTCTGTCTCCAGCAGGGTGAAACGGTCGGCCAGGTTCTCGGCAACGTAATCGCGCAATGCCCCAAGCTTTCCGGGCGCGGCGTAAAGATAACTCGCGCGGGATTCGCCGCCTGGTGGCAGTAGCAGAGCCTGCTGGATCTCCGGGTGGTCGGGAAGATGCACGACCTGCTCAGATGGTGTGGAGATTACGCCATGATCGGCCGTGATGAGTAGGAGTGTGTCTTCTCGGGCCTTTGCCGACAGCGAGTTCCAGAATATCTCCTCCAGGGAATGGGCCAGGTGCTTCATCGTGGTGGGGATATATTCGTTGCCCGGCCCGTAAACGTGGCCCGTGGCGTCGATGTTGTCCCAGTAGGCGCTGACGAAGAGCGGCCTGTCGGCGCTCGTGTGCTGAGTGAGCGTATTGCGCAGATTGATCCACAAATCGCTGAGGCCGATGTAGCCTTTCACATCTCCCATCCCGCGCAGAAAGATTTTAGTGAGCCCACTTTTGAGGAATGACGCGCGTGTGTGAGCCACGGTTTCCACTCCAGCCGCGCTCAGCCGATCAGCCAGGCTGGGCGTGGTGACGAAGGTCTCCGGATCCAATCCCCAATCCAGCAGCTCCTCGCTCCGCCCATGCATAGCGGGAGATAGGTGTAGCATATTGGCCAGCACGCCCTGTTCGCGGAGCAGCATTTTGGTGCCGATGAACCCGTGCTCGATGGGCGTGTGGCCGGTCCAGAGCGTAGTTAGCGCCACAACAGTAGTGGAGGGGAAAACGGATGTGAGAGGGATCACCCGCCCGGCCTCGGCAAATCTTCTGAACAGGCTGTTTCCCTCGGATAGATGGCGCTGGAAGTGTGAATATCCCGCTGCGTCCAGTATGATCAGGATCACACGGCGCACGCCTTCGGTCAGGTCGCTCCATTCATGACGACCGAGCAGTGGGGGGGCGGCTCCGGGCAGTTCTACCCCGAACAGCTTGGCGATGGTGGCGGGCAAGTTCGCGATAGAGTAGCCTTCGTAATTGGGCAGAACGAAGTGATCCGGCAGCGCTTCCAGGCCGGGCAAGCGGTGGGTGCGAATTGTTTTCTCAATCTGTGTGGATAAGTCCTCGGTTTGTGACCAATCTTTACTCAATTTCTACTCCATAGACCTCGCTGTACTTTTCGCGCAAATAATCGAGGAAGGGCTGGGCCTTCATTTCCTCACCCGTGACGTGCTTGGTCAGCTCGACGGGGGTGAATTTTTTCCCGTGAGTGTGGATGTTTTCGCGTAGCCATTCCCGTAATGCTTCAAATTTGCCCCTCGCGACTTGCTCCTGTAAATCTGGCATATCCGCCGATGCCTGGTTGTAGAACTGCACTGCCAGCAGGTTCCCCAGTGCGTAAGAGGGGAAATAGCCAAAGTAGCCCTCGGCCCAATGGACATCTTGAAGCACGCCCTCAGCGTCGTTGGCGGGCGTGATTCCCAGGTAGTCCTCTATCTTCCCATTCCAAGCTTCCGGTAGGTCCGACACTGCTAGTTCCCCTTCCAAAAGCTCCTGTTCCAGCTCGAAGCGCAGGAAGATATGTAGATTGTAGGTCACTTCGTCGGCCTCGACGCGAATGGGGGAGGGCTCGACTTTATTGATCGCTTGATAGAAAGCTTCCAAATCTATGCCTTTCAGTTGCTGGGGGAAGAATGCACGTAGCTTGGGGAGATAGTGGCGCCAAAAGTCGCGGCTGCGGGCGATGATGTTTTCCCAGAAGCGTGATTGAGACTCGTGTACGCCGAAGGAGGCCCCGCTGCAAAGTGGTGTGCGGTCGAGCGCGATGCGCATACCTTGATCGTAAAGCGCATGTCCCCCCTCGTGAATGGTGCCGAATAGGGCGGATTGGAAACGGTTCGGCTGCACGCGGGTGGTCAAGCGCACGTCGTGCGGGGAGAACGAGGTGGTGAAGGGATGAGCCGAGCGATCTTGTCGCCCATACTTGAAGTCGAAGCCCATGTTCCTCAGCACCAGCAAGCCGAAGTCCCATTGGGCCTGGTCGGGATAGATTTTGTCAAAGACATCATCGCACAGATTTTCGGCTTGCTCCGTGACGGTCTGGACGAGTGGAACCAGATCGGCCTTCACTTCGTCGAAGACCGCCGCCACCTGGGACGTTTTCATGTCCGGCTCATATCGATCCAGCAGGGCGTCGTAGAGACGATCCTCATACCCCAGCGCTTCCGCGAACTGGATGGTTAGTTCCAGAACGCGCTCCAGATGTGGCTGGAATTGGGCGAAGTCGGATTCCTCTCGCGCTTTCTGCCAGGCGTCGAAGGACAGGGCCGTGGCGCGGGACCGTTCGGCGACCAGCGACTCTGGCACGCGGCGCAGTTTCTCATATTCACGTTGCGTCACGCGCAACAAGCTGGCGTCGTCCGAATCATAGGGCAGATCGGCGCTCTCTTCCAGGGCTCTTTCGAGCAAGCGACCGGTCTCGTCGGCCACGAAAAGCCCATGCGCCAGCGACCTTACAGTCGCCAGATGGTGAGCGCGGGCGTCGCTGCCGCCAGGTGGCATGTTCACTTGCTGATCCCAGCTTAGAAGGGCTGAGGCCGCTCCCAAGTCAGATATTCTTGCTAATCGATTCTTCAGTTGCTCAAGGTGAGTGCTCATATCGGTTATCCTCTTTATGTTAAAGATGTTGCAGAAAATCTTGATACCGCAAAGGCGGTGTTGAATTTAACCCCTAG
>CAZANJ010000352.1:0-3870 GCA_964486415.1 uncultured Anaerolineales bacterium | reverse complement strand
CCTCTGGCTATGTAGGGCGGGTTTCCATACCCGCCGCCTTGGGGTTGATGAGTTCACACAACGCCGCAGAAAGCCTCTGGTGGCCTCTGGAGGGCCTTGGAACCGCTACGATTCCCCCCCCTGGTCGCCCGTTGCGGTCTGACCATGGTGTGCTACAATTCGCTGGTCAGATGGGCACCGCGCCGACGCAGTGAGCGTCATTACCTGGCTGTTGCAGGAAACGGATTCGGCTTCGTCCACCGGCCTGAAGATCCGGTGCTGGAACCCTTTACTGTGGGAGCGCAGCACCATCTGTTTACGATGGTGCATCAAAATTCACAGAAGTGAGCTATGAAACAGATCAAACGACAGATATTCATCGGGGGTTGTAGTCGCAGCGGGACGACATTGCTTGGGGCCATCCTGGGCGCACATAGCGAGTGTGTTTGCCCCCCGGAATCACATTTCAAGATCGGCGTGCTGCGCTCATGCCGCTCGAAGGATGGCGGCGTTGATTTACAAGCGGCCTTGCGCTTCATTCGCATGCACTGGCGCTTCAAACTTTGGGAACTGGAAATCGATCCACGCGAAGCGCCCACCGGCTCCTACGTCGAACTCCTGGAGTGGCTGGTGAAACAGTTTGCCGCAAGCCGGGGACTGAGGGGCAGCATCTGGATCGATCACACGCCGGAGAACATCAACTATGCTCCAACGTTACTCAAGCTATTTCCTCAAGCCAAGATCGTCCACATCATCCGGGATGGTAGAGGGGTCGCGGCTTCCATTATGCCGCTGGATTGGGGGCCTAACACTATCATCAAGACGGCGGGATGGTGGCAGGCGATGGTGCAGGACGGCCTGGAATTGGAGAAATCGCTTCCACAAGAGCAGATCGTGCGGGTGAAATACGAGGACCTCGTCTACGCCCCAGAGGAGACGGTGCGCAGATTGTGTGAACATCTGGAGCTAGAATACCAGCCCCAGATGTTGCAAGCCAATGGATTTCAGCCGCCGCATTACACCGCCGATCAACACACGCTGATCGGCAAGCGGCCCGACCCAAGCCGCGCCACTCGCTGGAAGACGGCGCTCACGCCTCGCCAGGTGGAGATATTCGAGAGCCTGGCCGCGGATTTGTTGAAAGAGATGGGCTATTCGCTGGTCCACGGATCACGGGCGAAGCCGCCATCACCCTGGGAGAGGGGAGCGACGAGTGTCAAGGAGCTTTGGCGCGGCGACATCATCAACGGTATCCGCTGGCTGATTCGCAGCTACCCGCTATGGCTATCCTGGGACTTCCTGCGCGTCCTGCCAGATTCCCTGGGCAGTTACCAGAAAGTGGAAATCGAAGCGCCCCTCGACGTCTCCCAGGGTCGGACGGAGCACGAGAAGTAACCCGTCGGCAGCCTCAAAGGCCGCGCACCACATCCGCCAGGCGGGAGATACCCTCCTCAATCGTCGCCGGCGTCAAAGCGCAGAAGGGCACGCGGACGAAGCCATCCCCATCCTGATTGGCGAAGAAGTCCCGCCCATCGGTCAAGATCAAGTTGGCCTCGCGAGCACGACGCAGCAGCTCATCGGTGTCAACCGCGCCGTTCAGATTCACCCCGACGAAGAAGCCGCCATCCGGCTTGCGCCAGGTCGCCAGATCGGACATGTGATCCTCCAGCGCACTCAACGTGGCATAAAGCCGGGGTTCATAAAGCCCCTTCAGATCCTCGATCTGCGGCTCCAGCCATCCCTGCTGAATGAACTGGGCGACGATGGCCTGATTCAAGTAGCTGGGGCTGATATAGGTGTCCTCCGCCATCTTCGCCAAGCGCTCGACCAAGGCCTCCGGTGTGACGATGTGGCCGACGCGCAAGCCGGGGCTGATCAATTTGCTATAGGAGGACATCTGCAACACCACATCGGGCGCCATCTCGAAGAGAGAGGGAATATCCTCGCCCCGGTAGCGCAGCCGCCGGTAGGGCACATCCTCGATGATCCAGAATTTGTACTGACGCGCCAGTTCCACGAGTGCGCGCCGCTTTTCCAGCGAAATCACCGCGCCGCTGGGATTCTGAAAATCGGGGATCACGTATAACAATACCGGGCGCTCGCCGGCCTCAAGCCGCGCCCGCATTCCATCCACGTCGATGCCATCATCCTCTATCGGCAAGCCGATGACCTGGGCGCCCACCCGCCGCAGGATGGTCAGCGTGCGGTCATAGGAGGGATCCTCGACGTAAACGACCGCGCCGGGCTCGACCAACATGCGCGCGCAAAGGTCCAGAAGCTGGAGGGAGCCTTGCCCCACGACCACCTGGTCCTCGTCCACGCCGCTTTCTTGGGCCACAAGCGTGCGCAAGAGTGGATAGCCACGGGATTTACCGTACTGCAAGACCTCATAGCCGTGCCGGATCAAGACCGATTCAGCACACTCAGAGAGTTTATCAACGGGGAAGCTCTCTTCCGGCGGAACTCCCCGGGTTAGTTTAATCAAAGATTCGGACATAGTTAAATTACTCCTTGGTTACAAATAGCGAATTGCGGTTCTGCCATCAGACGTCACAGGCGCAGCCTTTGCCCCGCAGAATTTTAATCTGCTCCTCGTAAGAATCGATGAACTGATCCTGTTCCTCGGCGCCGGTCGCCAAGGCGGGATCGAGCGGGCTTTTGTGTCGATAGCCCCGGCGCTTCATCTCGGCCACGATTTCGTCGTGCTTGTGATAAAGCGCCTTGAGCTTGCCCTTCCAGCGCAACACTTCGGGATGATGGGCATAACCCTTCTTCCCCTGAGTCAGAATCGACCAGATGGCGTGCAACTCACTGTGCTCGCCGAGTAGATGGTTGCGACACAGTTTCTCCGGCGGGAGGTCCCAGATTCTCATACCCGTTTCGCCTCGCACATAAAGCAGTATCGAACTAGCCAGTTTCCCATCGCTTTCCCATCCAGAAGCGGCGCCAATCTCCCCCGCTGGTCTGCAAGGCGATGAAAGTGTACAAACTGGCGGTGAAGAAGCCCAGAACCATCATCAGCACGACCCAGATGGCGGAGCGTGCAAGTGATCTCTCCCGATAGACGATCCAGCCGGAGAAGAGAATGAAGCCCACGTAGAGATCGACCAGGGACACAATGCCCCAGGGCATAGAGAGCAAGCGGCTGCCTTCCGCATTAAAATCCCCGACAGTGAAGGCATAAATGAGAACAGTCGTCATCGCGAGCACGCCCAACAAGGCGATAATTTTAGCGACTTTCATAACTCCTCCTTTCTGACATTAGCGCAACGCTTCAAAAACCAGAATGATGGCGTAGCCGAATACATAGAACAAAGTCAGCCCATAGAGCACGCCGCGCGGTGTATCGCGCACGGTGAAATCATGCACTTTCAGGAAGACCAGTTTCACCAGATCGCCGAGCAGCATTAGAGCGGCGAAAGCGATCAAGGAGACCCCCGGCCCTGGACGCGCTGCCAGGGCCACCACCATCCCCCAGTGGCCGAGGTTGTTCACGATCACGAAGATCATGGCCACGACTTCACGCTCAACCCAACGGTCGAAGATAGCAGCGACCAGGCCCAGGGAGAGTAAGCCTAAGACAACAAGCTGTCCCAAGCGGAACCCTCGCGGCAGCATGAAAGCATTGCCCTTCAAGGCCTGGATCAAAGCGAGGATGCCGATCACCAAAGCCACAGCTTTCAAAGCCGTCTCTATCCAGGCCAGCGGCGGCCAATCGGCAACGTACCATCCTTTCACATCCGATCTATTTCTATCCACAGGATCCTCCTTCCATCAATCTCTTTACGGTTCAAAATTATACCTGTCATTCACCAAGCAAGCAACCATAAACCCATCAGGGAAATCGTAGCGGTTCCAAGGCCCTCCAGAGGCCACCAGAGGCTTTCTGTG
>CAZANJ010000351.1:0-3890 GCA_964486415.1 uncultured Anaerolineales bacterium | reverse complement strand
AGGGTTCCGTTTGGCAAGCGCCCCAATTTCGAGTACAATGAATGAAGGCTTCGATAGATTACGGAAGGAGAAAAAATGGCCAAGAAGCTTGTGCTGGAAGACCAAATCGAAATCGCCGCTTCCCCGACCGTGCTATGGACCTACCTCACCAACTTGGAGCACTGGCCCGACTGGTTCCCCTCGCTGACCGAGGCGGAATGGGTCCACGGCACACCCTGGACGGCGGGGGCGAAATTCCATCGAACTATAGGATGGGGCTTCCCCCTGGGCGATGTGACCGGCGAGGTTACCATCACCGAGATCACCCCGTCATCATTTGTGGCCTGGGAAGGCCAGGTTGGTATGATGAATGCGCTTCATAGTTTTTGCCTTAACGGAACAGTAGCCGGCTCCGAGGTGACCGTTCGACATGAGTTGCAAAGCTCTTTAATGTCCCTGGCTCGCATTCTGTTCCTGCCGCGTTGCATGCGCAACAAATATCAAGCGGCGCTGGAGGGATTAAAAATGTATGTCGAGACAGGGAAGGTGTAATCCGGGGAGGAGCAAGCGATGCCTGTAAGGAGCACTTGGTTTAACCTGGCGCTCATTTTGCTCACCTTGCTCTCAGCATGCACGACAGCTTCAACGACGACACCGGCGGTCACCCAGCACACCCCGACCACGGCTGAGGAAACAAATTTTGCCCAACAGAGGGAACAAATGGTAGTCAAAACGATCAAAAAGCGCGGTATCACCGATGAAGACGTCCTTCGTGCGATGGAAAACGTCCCCCGCCACCGCTTCGTGCCCGAGGATCAGCGCAGCGCGGCTTACGGCGACTATCCCCTCCCCATCGGTTATGGCCAGACAATCTCCCAGCCCTACATCGTCGCGCTGATGACCGAGCTGCTCGAACTGGACGAGGGAGACAAGGTGCTGGAGATCGGCACCGGTTCCGGTTATCAGGCCGCCGTGCTGGCCGAGCTGCCCGGCGTCGAGGTCTACACCATCGAGGTCATTCCCGAACTGGCCGAGCGAGCTGAGGAGGCGCTGCAAAGCGTGGGCTACACCGATGTCCACTGCAAACAGGCGGATGGCTACTACGGCTGGTCGGAGCACGCGCCCTTCGACGCCATCATCGTCACTGCTGCCCCTGACCACGTGCCCCAGCCGCTGGCCGAGCAACTGGCCGTCGGCGGGCGCATGGTGATTCCCATCGGGCCGCGCGGCGGCTACCAGACGCTTTGGAAGTTCGTGAAGCAGCCCGACGGGGAGTTAAAGGCTTACAACGAGGGCGGCGTCGCCTTCGTCCCCTTCACCGGCCAGGGTATCCGGGAGGAGAAGGAGGAAGGAGGCTTCTTACCGCCGTGATCCAAGCCCCGACGTAGCAAGCTGCCCCCAGCGCCAGAACTGCTGTAAATCCAAATGAAAGCGCCAGCAGCGCCGCCAGAATCGAGGCCACGACCGAGGCGGCCCCGTTGACGCCCCAGCCCCAAGGGATTAGTTCGGGCGCTCGCCGCTCCAGCAAGGCCACCCCTTTCGGCAAGCCCACTCCCATCAGCAGCCCCGGCGGCGCCAATGCCGCCACGGAGATGAGCAAACGTCCCCAGAGCGGCAGCGCCAGTGTGGCACCAAAGAGCTGCGGCAGGCCCAGCGCGTAGCCGCCGACGAGCGCGGGCAGCATAATCAGCACCAGCCGCAGCGACACGCGCTTTGAGAGCATACTTCCCACCCCGGAAAATAGCAGGATGGCGAAGAGCACCACGGCCATCGCGTAGGCCGGATGGCCCAGGAAGAGGATGAAGCGCTGGAGCAGCGGTATCTCCACGCACAAATACCCCAGTCCCAGCAGCGTGAAGTAGCCCAGCGTCCCGCCCCTGAGCTGATTAGCGAGGGGAGCGGATCGTCCGCGTCGCTTGAGCCCCGCCAGCGGCAGTAGAATCAGCACCCCGGCCGCCGCCAGCGCCAACGCCAGAAGCGCCAATAGCACGAAGTACCCCGCGCCGCCGAAGGGCTGCCACGTGTGGCCCGCCATCCTCAAGACGGTCGGCGCTTGCTCCCACTTGAAGAAATGGCCGAAGAAGGGCCGGTCATCGGTCGGCGGCTCGATGTCGAAGGGGTAGGCCTGGTACCATGCCGCTCGCCCCTTCGCCTCCAGCAGTTCAAGACAAGCGCGGTAATAATCCGGCTCCGGCAACACGTTGTGGCGATTGACCTCCTGCGGGCGAATGTCGGGCGCGTAGACCAGATCGAAGGCCCGCTGCTCCGCGAAGGCGCGGATGACCTCCAGTTCCTCCGTGGTGAAGGGCCCGCGCCGCGCCAGGATCAACATCTGCCGGTAGCTGCGCAGCGCGACGAGGCTGGCCTGTGGATCGCCGCCGCTCCGCTCAAGCGCCTCCACCGTCAAGGCGAAGGCGCGGATCGATTCCGAGGGCGGCGTTTGCAGCCAGCGCGTCACCATCAGCAGCCCGTCCTCGTCCAGACGCGCCAGGTAATCGACGAAGGCCTCGACGGTGTAACGGTAGTTCTCGTTCAAGCTGTAGGCGCCGGAGGCGACGGTGTGCTGCGGTGTGTTCAGCGAGAGCGCCACCACGTCATACCGGTTTTGTCTTGCACGTCGGGCATAGGTGCGCCCTCTCTCCAGGACGACGTTCACGCGTGGATCGTCGTAGATGTCACCCGCCCAGGCGCCCTGTTCCCGCACCGCCTCGATGATGAGGGGATTCGGCTCCACCGCTGTGACCTGCGCCGCGCCTTCCGCCAGCGCGGTCAAGATGTCGAAGCCGCCGCGTGGCTCCAGCACCAACGCGCGGGCGGAGGAACGCAGCCGATAGGGCAGCGCGGTCAGCAAGCAGTCGGTGAAGGGCAGCTCTTTGAGACCGGGGCCGAGCTCGACGTGGCTGATGTAATTCAGGTCGTCCCCGTCCACCGTGAGGCCGAGCTGGGGCGGCGGCTGCGCATCACAGCGGAATCCGCTCCCCGGCAGACCGCGGATACTACGCGATCGCACCACGTCCACCCGCGAGAAGCCGTTCCAGCGCTGGAAGATGAGCTCCGCGTCGGGATAGAGCAGCGCATAGCTGAGGCTCTTGTAGGGCGAAAGTCGGACGCGGAGGAAGGGCGGAGTGTGAAAGGCCCCTATTATGAGAAGGCTTATGAGAAGCAGAGTGGGGAGCGCTTGCTTGATGTTTGAAGCGCGAATCTGGAATACCAGCGCGGCCAGGAGCCCCAGCGCGGTGGAGAGGAGCACGCTGCCCTCGCCGCCGACGAGGGAGGGTGTGGTCACGGCTATGATGCAGCCCAGGGCCGAGCCGATCAGGTTGGCCGCGTAGACGCGGTTGGCCTTCTCCGGCCAGGACGCCAGCAGTAGCCCCACGGCGGTGCCGCTGCAGAAGAAGGGCGTCGCCAACGCGACGTAATGGAGTAACAACACCCCCACCTGTCGCCAGTCCCGCGCGACGCGAAAGGAATCGAAGGGCACGAAGAGCGTGAGCGCGTAGGAGCCGATGGTCGTGAGCGCGAAGCCCCAACTCAATCTGGTCAGTGTGCGGAGGGAATCGCCCTCCTTCAGGCGCTGTCGAAGGGCGAGAAATGTCCCGCTGGCGCCATATCCCAGGAGGGCCAGACTGACTACCATGAAGGCGAAGTGGTAGAACTGGGCCACGGAAAAGAGGCGGGTGAGCGTGACCTCAAAAGCCAGCGATGCCGCCGAGAGCAAAAGAAGCCCTGTGTACGTCAACATATCTTCCCCCTCACTACCGACCGATGTGGGCCGTTCCTGGGGGTTAATTGTACCTGATGAGCGCGATTATGCCACCGCTGTTTCGTCATCCGTCATTCTTCATTCTCCATTCTTCATTCTCCCATCTGAAACCAGACGACGGTGCGGCCCTGCTCGTCCAGCCCGTGGA
>CAZANJ010000350.1:0-3890 GCA_964486415.1 uncultured Anaerolineales bacterium | reverse complement strand
AGCCTCGGCTAGCTGCTAGGCCCTCTCACCAGGGGGTTTTTTAATAGTCTCTAAACGAGTACGCTGGGATACGGTTTGTCGTCAGGGTAACGCTCTATAATCTCGCCTGACAAAATGGCCTCAAAAACCTCTTGCTCTCAAATAGCCCCGAATTCTTCCAGCCGCATTTCATCCAGGGCGTGGCGAGTGTAGAAAACCGGCATGGTTCATTTCGGCCTCGTAGGGGGCAAAAACTCCTTTACACTTTCGAACGCCAAGACCCTGAAAACAAGCTCAAAATCCGTGGAAAATGGCGTTTGACGGGCCAAATTGAATGGTTTTCGCCATTTTGAACCACTGAACACCCCCCTTCAACTCACTGAATTTG
The DNA here is from genome assembly GCA_964486415.1 of uncultured Anaerolineales bacterium. GTDB lineage: Bacteria > Chloroflexota > Anaerolineae > B4-G1 > B4-G1 > CAZANJ01. The sequence continues at coordinate 3,523 of CAZANJ010000350.1, read as the reverse complement.
TAAAGGAGTTTTTTGGCCCGAATGAACCATGCCAGAAAACCTGATTATTGTCGAAACAGCGTTGCAGGTGATTTAACATGCCTCTCCCTCGTTTTTCCCTTTCACCTCCGAGTCTCCAGGCGCAAAATCCGCCGCAGGATCGCCACCGTCGCGGCATAGGTCGAATCCATCCCGAAGTAAGATAGCCGCTGCGACCCCAGGTTCTTCCCCTTACTCAACGGCGTGTCAGATGAATAATGGATCACACCGACGTCGAAAAGCGCGGTGTCGGCGTAGAGCGTGACGATCTCGTTGGTCGGGTGGCGGGTGGGACGCACCGCCTCGTAGATGGCCGAAAGATACGGCCCAGCCTCCATCTCGATGTCGGTATATCCCTCATGGTAGAAGACGTCCATGTAGCGCTCGTTCTGCAAAAAGGTGCCACGCACGCTGATGGCCTTCTGGTTATCCAGCGTGGTGCCGTGGACGAGATAGGGCGCCACGTCCCCGGCGTCGAAGCAGTTGTGGAGCAAGTAGCTGTTGCGCGAGTGCTCATCGTGTACCACGTAGGGGATCATCGCGTCGCCGATGCGCCCGTTGAGCGTGGCCGCCTTGCCCAGCACGTAGACGCCGAGCAGAGCATCCACGCTGGTGGCCACCTGCGAGAGGATGTGATAGGCTCCCATCCCCAGCGGATAGTCGATGTTGAGGATCACCGCGTCGCTCTCGGACAGCCGGGTGTTCATATCAAGCCCCTCCATCTTCAGCCGGGGATCGAACCAATCGGGCCGCAGGCGCGAAAGCTCGATTACCTGGGCCTCGACGTCGAAAACGTGACGGCTGTCGATGTGCTTGATGCCACACAGCGCCTCTTCCTCCTCGCGCCGCTCCCAAACCGGATCGTCCCGGTGGGCGGCCATGTAATCCCGCAGCACGAAGTAGAGCAAATTCTCGCGGCGCGACGGCGTCTCACCCTCACGGATGAGGGCGTACTCGGCCAGCAACTCCTCGTCTCCCTGGGCTTGGAGGAACTCCACAAGTTCCTCCTCGCGGCGCAGGGCGAAGCCGGAGAGGGTGTTGACCACGCTATGCACGTTGCTGGAGATGAAGTAGACCGGGCGCTCGCTCAGATCCACCGGCGAGGCCTCGGTGAGAAAGCCCCACCAGCGCCGCGTGGCCTTGCGATAGTCAACCAGCGATCCGGCCAGCAGACGCATGGCGAAGCGTTTAGGCGCCCGACCTACATCGAGCAGGAAGTCGATAAACTCATCCCCCCAGATTGAATCCAGGCGTTCGAGATCGTCGAGCGGGATTCCCAAGACGGTCGCCAGTTCGCTGCGCAGCTCCCTCCAATCCTGCTCGTCACATTCCGCACAGGCGGCCAGTCGATCCAGCAGCGGATTGCCGCGCAGCCGACGGTGCATCTTGTTCCACTCGATCTGGAGAGCGGTCAGCATGGGGATGAGATCGTCGATATCGGAGACGCTGGCGATGAAGGCGGCCATGGTCTCATGGCCGTCGAAAAAGGTGCGGCGGCGCCGGCCGGGAGCGGTGACCGGCTCCCACTGCTCGACGTGGGCGTAGCCGCGCCGAGCAAAGACGCGCTCCGATTGGCCCATCACCACCAGGCGGACGCGCCGGATGCAGCGGGGCAACCGCAGTGAGCAATAGATGAGCGCGGCCGCGTCCGGCTCCTCGGCGCGGGCCTTGACGTGCAGCGACGAGTTCATGCCCAGATGGGTCTCGATCAGTGAGCGTATCTGCACCTCGTCGGTGGTGCGCAGGAGGGAGTAATAGGTGCGCATGTAGAGCGAGATTTCCTCGCTGCCGGTGGTGGGGACGGTTCGTTCCATTACGAGCTGCCCTTTCTTACCTACAATGCAAAGTTTATGTTCATACGGTCATTCAGTTCCAATAAACGGTCAAGTTCCTGAATTCTGTGCCGCCCGTTCAATCGCTTGCATGATTTTGTAGTATCCCGTACAGCGGCAGAGGTTGCCGCTCAAGCCGACCTTGATCTGCTCCTGGGTCGGCTGCGAAATCTCCTCGAGCAGGTTAGCGCCGGCCATCACGAAGCCAGGTGTGCAGAAGCCGCACTGCACCGCGCCCTCGTCGATGAAGGCCTGTTGCACTGGATGCAGATAATCGCCCTGCGCCAGCCCCTCCACGGTGACGATGTGCGTCCCGTGAGCACGAGGGGCGGGCGTCAGGCAGGCCAGCACTGCGACCCCGTCCATCCAGACGGTACAAGCGCCGCATTCCCCCTCGCCGCAGCCCTCTTTCACGCCTGTCAGTCCCAGATCCTCGCGCAGCATAGCCAGCAATGTTTTGCCGTTCGCACCTTGCACAACCACGTTCTCGCCATTGACGGTGCACTCGATGGGCTCCAGGCATTCCTCGCGGTGGCGGATGGTTTTGCCGGCCAGTCGCGGGAAGCAGCCTTTGGTGGCCCCCCAAAGCATAGGTGGCTGATCGGGTAGCGCTTCCTGTTCTGTGCCATCTCGCAGCGCGGTGAGAGCGCGGCGCACCAGCACGCTCACCGTCTCACGGCGATAATCGGAACCGGCGCGAATGTCACCGATGCAGGAAGTGGCCTTCGCAGCTAGTTCAGCGGCCCGGTCGATATGCTCCTCCTTCAGCGTCCGACCGACCAGATTGCCCTCCGCCTCTGGCGCACGAATGACGGTGGGCGCCACGCTGCCCATCGTGATGCGGGCCTTGGCGACGACATCTGGCTTAGCACGATCAAATGTGAGCACAACCGCCGCGTTGACCACGGAGATAGCGTGCACACGCCGCAGGGCCAACTTGACGAAAACTCCGCGTTGGTCGGGCTCCATGGCCGGGAAGATGATGTCGGTCACCATCTCATCGGCAGCCAAGGCGCTGTTACGCACGCCGTGATAAAAATCGGAAAAAGAGAGCGTCCTCTCCCCGCGAACACTGGACAATGTCAATCGTCCTCCAAGTGCCCATAGCGCAGCGATGGTGTCATTGGCTGGCGAAGCGGTGACTATGTTGCCCGCGATGGTGCCCCGGTTGCGCAGTTGAGGCGTGCCAACCCGCCAGCAAGCCAGCGCCAGCGGAAAGCCACGCTCGACCAGCAAGTCTGAGGCCACGGCTCGATTATGTGTCACCGTCGGCCCAATGTGGATCAGGCCATCATCGTCCATCCAGATTCGATCCAGCCCGCCGATGCGCGTGACGTCGATCAGCACGCGCGTATCCCGGTCTCCGCGTTGCAGTTCGACCATCAAGTCGGTGCCACCAGCTATGATACGCGCCTCCGGGCCGTGCTCGGCCAGAAGGCGCAAGGCGTCTTCAACGGTGGTGGGAGTATAGTAGGTTTGCCACATAGTTTAGCTCCTCAATGCCTCTGATAAGAAGTTTTCCGTATATCAAGTATACTCGCTCTCAAGCTTTAGGCAACCATGATGACGGTGAGGGATTCGAAGCGGTTCCAAGGCCCTCCAGAGGCCGCCAGAGGCGTTCTGTAGCATTGGGTGAGTCCATCAACCCCAAGGCGGCGGGTATGGAAACCCGC
>CAZANJ010000349.1:0-3892 GCA_964486415.1 uncultured Anaerolineales bacterium | reverse complement strand
GGGTATGGAAACCCGCCCTACATAGCCAGAGGATGTAGGGCGGGGTTCCATACCCGCCGATTTTTGAATCGCTTCGAAAGCCCGTAGACTTGACAAGGCTACAGATTTATGGTAAACTTGTTGTCAGCTTAGAGTTTGGGCAACTCTTGTGGTTGCCCAAAGATGTTGAGAAAGAGAACTTATCATGAGCAGTCATGTCTTCAACTTGCATTTGGATAACCTGACAGCCTTTGTGCTGGCGCAGGGCAAGCCCTCGGCCTTTGCCCGCGAGGTCATAGAGACCGCAGCCCAAAGGGGCAATGCCCCGACACCGCTGAGCGGAGAGACCATACCGGTGAGGTTAGACGCTAAATCCAAGCGGTGGCTAAAGGAGAGTTCCGAGGGCAAGAGGACAATGGCCGAAATAGCCAGGGCTTGTATTGCAGAGACAGCAGTACAGAAGTTGACCGAGAGTGTAGAACTTTACAAATCAGGCCAAGCGGATTTACAGGAAGTCATCCAGACGATTTGGATGACCTTGGGGTATAATGCTTCCGGCGCCCTCGCGTCTTCGCGGGCAGATAATGGAGGAATCTCATAGATTGAGCGATGAGACATTATCTATCGGCGAAGGCGCGGAGCGAGAAACTCCGCGCCTTTTCGTTTTCTTGAGGCTGATTATTGACAACTGCATATCGTGGTTCTACAGCAATCTTCCTTCCACCTTGTGAGTTGAGCCTCACAAGCTCGTAAGCCCGGCGGCTCAATTCGAACGTCACAGCGAGCCGCCGGGCAGCGCGGGCGAATAACGCCCGTATGCCCCCATCGTCTAGTGGTCCAGGATACCGGCCTCTCAAGCCGACGACGCGAGTTCGAATCTCGCTGGGGGTACTGTGACCGTAGCTCAATAGCTGAATCTTAATCTGCTGAAGATTCAGCCGTAGAGCGCCTGTCTGTGGCACAGGTCGTTGCGGGTTCGAGTCCCGCCGGTCACCTCGCCGAGGTAGCTCAGTCGCGGAAGAGCATCGCACTGAAACTGCGAGGGTCTCCGGTTCGACCCCGGACCTCGGCATGAAGCATCGGCGCGGGGTGGAGCATTGGTAGCTCGCCAGACTCATATTCTGGTCCAAGCCGGTTCGATTCCGGTCCCCGCTACTCGTGCGGGCCGACGCGCCAGCGTTATCTAAAACCAAAACTCGCTGACGCACTTCTTCTTGCCCGCACGTTTAACATTTTCACATGGCGGTTGTAGCTCGACGGCGGAGCGATGAATCTTTTTCCATCTCTTGACCGTTAAGGCCGCAGGTTAAGCTCCCTGAAAAGGGAGTGAGCCTGGTTCGAGTCCAGGCAGCCGCCACTCCCCCCGGGTCCGCTCCTGCACTTGCCCGCAATATCGGGCCGATGGGCAGCGGTTATCGGGCATGCAGGTTCGAATCCTGCCCCGGGGGGGATTGCGGGCCGATGGCGGTGGGTTATCCTGATAAGATATTCCCCACCGCCAATAACTTGCCCGCTTTCGTTTAGTCCAAAGGAGGCCGACAAAATGAGAATGCAAATATATAGAATGTTCTCCACTAATCGCACTCCGCAGTCCCAGCCGATCCCGAACCGCGTGGCCGATATGGACCAGAACAACGCTGGCGGCTTCGCGTTCAAGCTGGACGATTGGGGCCGGCTGGATCGCTTCCTCGTCCTGGGCTCGGACGCGCCTACCTACTACGTCACGGCACGAGAACTGACCCAGCGCAATGCTGAATGCGTGCTGCGCTGCATCAAGGAGGATGGGATTCGTGTAGTGGAGAGTATCGTAGAGATAAGCGTTGAAGCGCGTGCGCCCAAGAACGATCCGGCGCTCTTCGCCTTGGCCATATGCGCCGGTGAGGGGGATTTGAAGACGCGGAAGGCGGCCTTGCAGGTGCTGCCCCTCGTCGCCCGCACTGGCACGCATTTGTTTCACTTTCTGGAGTTTGTCAAGCAGTTCCGTGGCTGGGGACGGGCATTGCGCGAGGCGATTGCCTCCTGGTACAATGATAAGGAACCGAGTCGCTTGGCCTATCAGGTCGTGAAGTACCGTCAGCGGGATGGATGGACGCATCGGGACGCTTTGAGGCTCTCTCATCCCGACCCGGCAACTTCGGACCACGATGCTATCTATCACTGGATTACGCAAGGCTGGGAGGGCATCGGGCCGGAGCCCCATCCCAACGAAAACCTGCGTCGCATCTGGGCCTTCGAGCGTGCCAAGGAGGCTGAAGGGGTGGACGAGATCGTCTCGCTCATCGAGGACTACAACTTGACGCGCGAAATGGTCCCCAACCGGTTCCTGAACGCTCCTCAGGTGTGGGAGGCTCTGCTCTACAGCGGCAATGGGATGCCTATGACGGCCCTGATGCGCAACCTGGGTAAGATGACCGGGGTTGGGGTGATAGAGCCGCTTAGCGCGGGTGCGCGTTACGTCGCCGACCGGTTAACATCGGGAGATTACTGGGAACGCGATTGGAGCACCTCGCGCTTCAAGCCGCCTCATCCGCTGCAACTGCTGACGGCGCTCAGGGTCTACACCATCGGCGAGGGCTATCGCGGATCGCTGACCTGGGAGCCCGTGAGTTTGGTCACCGATGCGCTGGATGCCGCTTTCTACAAGTCGTTCGGCGCCATCGAGCCGACGGGGAAGCGCCTGATGTTGGCCCTGGATGTGAGCGGCAGCATGGGCACAGAGATCAGCGGTATGCCCGTCTCTTGCCGCGCGGCCTCCGCTGCGATGGCGATGGTGACGGCGCGGCGTGAGCCTCAGCATTTTTTCGTCGCTTTCTCAAACGCAGGGAATGATGCAATGAGGATAAATTTGAGACACGGTTGGAAGCATGACGGTATCTCGAATATCGACGTGTCGCCGCGAGAACGTCTGGACGATGTGGTAAGACGGCTCGATCTCATGCCGTTCGGAGGCACGGACTGCGCTCTGCCGATGCTCTATGCGCTGGAACGCGGGCTGGAGGTGGATGGTTTCATAGTTTACACTGACAATGAGACCTGGGCGGGGAAAATTCACCCTTCACAGGCGTTGCAGATGTATCGCAATAAGATCAATCCCACTGCCAAGTTGGTAGTGGTCGGTATGACCAGCAACGGCTTCTCCATCGCGGACCCTGACGATGGGGGTATGCTCGACGTCGTAGGCTTCGACACCTCGGCGCCGGGCGTCATCCACAACTTCGTGGGCGCCGGATGAAGCTCTCCAGAGCCGGTAGGAAAGAGGCTTGGAATCAAACAGGTGCAACGCGCTTCCGTAGGTGCGTTGCACCTCAAGAAGGGGTGACGCGTCATGTTGCAAGGACAGGTTTTGGTGCTCAACGCCAACGGCGCTCCCTTGGACATCGTAGGGATCGAAAAGGCGGTTGGCCTGATAATGCGCGACGTCGTGATGGCGGTCGATGGAGTCGCGGCCCGCTTGCGCACCGCAGGCGGCGAGATTTTCACCGTGCCCAGCGTGCTGGCGGTGAAGCGCTACGTCAACGCCCCGCGTCGGATAGGCTGGAGCAGGCGCGGCGTTTTGAAGCGGGATGAGTACATCTGCATTTACTGCGGGCGTCGCCTCGACCGATCCGAGTGCACCATCGACCATCTCCGACCCGTGAGCCGGGGCGGCAAGAGCACCTGGTCCAACACGGCCTGTGCCTGTAGTCGGTGCAATGGACGCAAGGCCGACCGCTGGCCGCACGAGGCCGGTATGCCCCTCCTCTGGGAGCCGAAGCGCCCGCGTTGGGATTGCGTCCGCATCTCCGGCGAGGTTCCCGTCGAGTGGCGGGCTTATCTTCCCGGCTGAACTCACGTGATCCGAGACCCTAAAGGTTTCTTGACCTTTGGGGTCTTTTTATTTTTAGGAGTTTTCCACTTGAGAATTCGGAAGTCT
>CAZANJ010000348.1:0-3895 GCA_964486415.1 uncultured Anaerolineales bacterium | reverse complement strand
GTTGATGGACTCACCCAATGCCACAGAACGCCTCTGGCGGCCTCTGGAGGGACTTGGAACCGCTACGATTTCCCGCCAATTTGCAGGATTTGAAGAATGCAGGCGTAGGGTGTATAATTTGAAAGCTGACTTTGATACTCAGCCAAGAACTTTCCCTCTCATTGATCGCAAGCATACCCGTGTAGTAATTTTGTTTCAGTCACTAGTAGTTAACCGTTCGTCTGGGGCAAGTATCTCCATCATCCCCATCGTGACCGGCCTGCGACCGGATCGATAGAAGCGAAATTTTCACATCTTAGTTAGAAGATTCAGTAAGCCGACTCCAGTTTTCTTTGAACGGTTATCGAGTGTTTTATTTTGTCTTCGCATAGTGGATTTAAGAAAGGGTTTGAGACAGGCGAGCATTTCAACCTGAGGAGGATGGGTGATGAAAAAGCGAAGAGGACAGAGTATGGTTGAATTTGCGTTGGTTCTCCCTATCTTGATAGGCGTAATCTTCGGCATAATTGAGGGCGCGTTGATTATTCAAGGTTATTTGACCGTGCAGCATGCCGCGCGCGAAGCCGCGCGTTTTGCTGTTACTAATCGCCCTCTGCAAGGCGCCTGTTTGGATTTGGATGAGGATGGAGTTCTGGACAATGGCTTGGGAGATGGCGATCCAGACGATCAAGTTGGTTATCCCTATTGCCCAGAATCTTATAATTATAATGAGCCTGAGGAGGATTATTATCGCCGTCGTGTGGATCTCATTAAAGAAATAGCTCATCGACAGTCGGTTGGACTGCGCATTGAAGAGGATCATCTACACGATTTTGGGTTTGGGGATGGTCACGAGGGTGAACCGCGATTCTTCGGTGTTCGGATATGGGGAGTGCCTTCTTTTAGGACGGATTGTAATGATCCAGATCTGCAGCAGAAACAATGGGACCCTGATGATCCTCTTGGAGAACGCGGGTGTCTGGGGCACCCTGGGCTTGAGGGAGCATCGGTGCGAGTTTTCGTCAAGCACAATGTCGAAATCGCCGATCCTATCTACTCTGTAGTTGCAGAATATGTCACGGTGCGGGCTGACGTGCAGATGACCAATGAGGGACTCGATTCGGAGTTCGGGGGCACGCCTCCGCCTGCTCCTGATATTAACCCCGATCTCAGCGAGATCACCCCACCGCCATTCATACCAACTAGAACTCCGACCTCCACGACTCCGATCACGGGGACACCTACCCCTGTGCCCTATACCATCGATCTGTCTCCTGAGACTGCGACTAACATCATGCCCGATGATCGCTCCCACGTGTTCAACGCCAGAGTTATGGAGCCAGGAGATGTTCCTGCGAGTGATGTAGCGGTCGCTTTCGCCACGGATTTCGGCTCTTTCGATTACTCTGGAATTGGATATCAGGAGGTAGTGCGGAATACTGACGAAAATGGATGGGCTTCAGTCACTATTTACGCCAACTATGAAGGGACGGCGAATGTCAGCGCCAGAACTGCTGGAATAGCCGATCTGGCTTCCAAGACCTGGTCTTTCTTCAGCGAGACGATCACGACACCTGTGCCTTATATCACCGTCTCCAGCCACGAGGTTGTCCCTGATGAGGAGATTCAGGTCGATGTGATGGATCATGTTAGCCATACTGAATACAGCTTGTGGTGGTGTGTCAGCCCCAACGAAACTGACGTTACCTCCGAGACCGTCGACACCGAAGAAGCTGTGTTGACTTCTTTCAGCGTCGACGAGGAAACCCTGGATTTGACCGAAATTGACTTCACGATTCCCGCTGGCAGCCTGGGGCTCTACCGTTTCGAGACTCACCAGGCAGGTGGCGATTGTGGCGATGATGATGTGGCCTACTCGGCCGACGTGCGCGTACTTTCACCTCCACCCGATCTCACCATCGATTCTCTCTCGGCTCCGAGGTTAGTATGTCCACAGAATACCTTTACTATCTCGGCCTTCATCGAAAACCTCACTGATGGCAGCAGCGACGAAACCTTCGATGTGGACTTCTACGTCGATCCGATCTATACCCCACCGCAGAAACCAATTGGAGATTCCAAGCAGTGGGTGGCTGGGATAGACGAGCGCGAAAGTATGGAAGTTATGGGTCAGATGTGGTTGGAGGAGCCCGGCGAGTATACCATCTGGGCGCGGGTGGACACCTCCGATTACGTCGATGAGCGGGAGCCTGACGGCGAGGGCAACAACGCGGCCTCGCTCAAGGTCACCGTATCGGACTCCGGCTGCGGGCAACCGACGGCCAACGAGGGCAGTGGCTTTGAGCGCAACCCTTCCAGCGCCTATGTCGATGGGGGCGCCCACGCCGAAAACCGGGACAATCAGGAACTTGAGGAGCATCAGTACTACGACTTTGGTCTGGATATCCCCTCTGGTATTACCATCAGGGGCATCGAGGTGCGGCTGGATTGGTGGCTTGACGATACTGCTGGCGATAATAGCATCGAGGCGGCGCTCTCCTGGGATGGAGGGGAGCACTGGACCGGTGATCGGGTCACGGATAGGGAGCCCACTTCGGAGTATATGACCATCCTGGGCGGTTCCGGCAATACCTGGGGGCGCTCGTGGTCTCCAGCAGATTTCTCCGATGACAATTTCCGCGTTCGCTTGCGCACCACTTCAACGGATGCCGAAAGGGATTTCTACTTGGATTGGGTCGCGGTGCGGGTGACCGGATCGCCTGGCTTTGACTGTACAGAGTGGCCCGATCCGCCGCCCGATAACAACATCGAGGAGCTCCAGCCGCCGCAGGAGGTTTGCTATGAGTTGATCAACCTAGGAGGCTTCGAGAGCACCCGGCGTGATGAATGGTACGATTACTGGGTGGCTGGTGATAGAAACGATGCCTACGCCTGGCAGTCGGAGTATTACGTTGGAGGCAGTGGCACCAAGTCCCTGCGGCTGCACGCCTCGCAGAGCTCATATGAGCAAGGATGCGCTCCCTTTTCTCCCTGGCTTTATCAGACGGTGGAGTTGCCGACCGAGGTCTACACGACGACGACAATGCACGTGCGTGGACAGCGTTTGGTGGCGGAAAGTCAAGCACCTTGTAGCGAGCCCGGCGCTACAGATGGAGGAGATATGCTGCGTCTGTCGATACGGGATAGTAATGGTATCACCCTGGGGGCTTCTATAGAGATAGCCAACGGCGGCGATGTGCCTGAGGTTTGGAATAGTCTCGATGTTGATGTAGGAGATATCGTCGAGCCTTACGATCGCCCTGGTGAGGAATTGCAGATTTACTTCGATGCTCCGCATGACGGGGATGAATACGGCACCTGGTTCTATCTGGATGAACTCAGTTGTGAGGTATGCACCCGCTGGGATATCCCAGAGCTTGAGGATGGCAAAGCCTTCATCGGTGGAGAGTTGTGGGTCTGGGTGAGGGGTATTCCGCAAAATCGTCCGGGCGTGGATGTATGGGCCTACAGTCAGAGTACTGGAAAGGCTTACCATACTTTCACCACCGGTGAGGGACAGTATGTTTTCTACAATATCGAGCCGGGCACCTATACCATCTACTCCGAGGTTTGGGTTTCAGGAGGGCTTTATTTCGCGATACAGACTGTGACGGTCTCAAGCGGTGATATCAGGGAGGATGTAGATTTGTCTTTGATGTGATCTCTCCCTGTTGTCTAATCGTAACTGTGCAATTCAAGACTAGGATAGGGTGCCATTGGAATTAGTTTGGTGATTAACAAATGCGTGGAGCTTTTCTGTAGGGAGGTTGGATAACGAGATGAGAGGTTTAATTCCCCATTCCCCATTCGCTATTCGTAAGTCGCTTCTGTTTGTTGCTTCCTTGAGCATCGCATTGGTCGCGCTGGCGGTTTTGGCGATGGCCCGCCCTTCGAGCTTTAGTCACATGCGAATGAA
>CAZANJ010000347.1:0-3914 GCA_964486415.1 uncultured Anaerolineales bacterium | reverse complement strand
CACTAGTTCGTAGTAAGGCACGAAACGGAGTGAGTACTTAGAAGGAGGAACCCGATGCAAGTCTATCTCGTGCAACATGCAGAGGCTACATCCAAGCAAGTCGACCCAGAGCGCCCCTTGACCGAGCGGGGCCGGGAGGACATTCGCAACGTAGCAGCACTGGCAGCCAAGCTTGGCGTCGAGGTGACGCAGATTCGCCACAGCGGCAAGCTCCGCGCCGAGCAGACGGCCACGGTGCTGGGAGAGGCCCTCGCGCCGTCCCAGGGCGTGGCGGCTGCTGAAGGATTGGGGCCGGTGGACGACGTAGAACCGGTGGCACGCGGTCTTGACGCTTCACCGCAGCCTTTGATGCTGGTCGGTCATCTGCCATTTATGGAGCGCCTGACCGGTCAGATGACGGCGGGTGATGCCGATCTGCCCGTGGTGACTTTCCACAACGCCGCCATCGTCTGCCTGGTGAAGGAAGATGAGCGCTGGCAGGTCTCCTGGATTCTCACGCCGGAGATGGCCGCGCAGTGAGGAGGTTCGGGAATAGAAGTATGAACGAGAGTAACCCCATCCCCGACCTCCCGGAGCGCATCGGCGGCCTGGAGGAGCTGGCCTACAATCTCTGGTGGATTTGGCAACCCGCGGCCTGGGACCTGTTCCAGTCCCTGAACCCGCACGCCTGGCGCGATAGCGATCACAACCCGATCCGGGCGCTATCTATGCTCCCCTCGGACGCGCTCCAGGCGACGGCGCAGAACGCGGCCTTCCTGACCCGCTACGACGCTGTGATGGAGCGCTTCGAGCGGGAAGTGGCCTCGCAGGAGGGCTGGTTCACGCACGAGCACGATCCTGATCTGCAAAAGGCCCAGGCCCCGCTGGCCTACTTCTCGGCCGAGTACGGGCTGCACTCCTCGCTGCCGGTTTACGCCGGAGGACTGGGCGTGCTGGCTGGCGATCACCTGAAGGCGTGCAGCGACCTGGGCGTCCCGGTGGTGGCCGTCGGTATGATCTACTCTCAGAGTTACGTGCAGCAGCGCATCCGCGAGGACGGCTGGCAAGAGGATATCGCGCAGTCCCTGGAGCGCACCTACAACCCCATCACGCGCGTGCGCGACGACGACGGCCAGCCGCTGACGGTGCGGGTGCCGGTGCTCGGCCAAAAATCGGGCCAGCCGCCGCTGCACGTGGGCGTCTGGAAGGTGGAGGTGGGGCGGGTGCCGCTCTATCTGCTGGACCCTGATCTGGAGGACAATCGGCCCTGGGATCGGGAGATAGCCAGCCGCCTCTACGTCAGCAATTCCGAGCAGCGACTGCGCCAGGAGATTCTGCTGGGGATGGGCGGCATGCGGGTGCTGGAGGCGCTGGGCATCCGACCGGGCGCCGTCCACCTGAACGAGGGGCATCCGGCGCTGGCGACGCTGGAGCGGATTCGCGCCTTGATGGAGGAGGGGCTTGATTTCGAGCCGGCCGCCGAGCGCGTCCGCGCGAGCACGGTCTTCACCACGCACACGCCGGTCTCGGCCGGCACCGATGTCTTTCCCTTTCAGTTGATGGAGAAGCACCTGGGCGATTGCCTGAACGAGCTGGGGGTCGAGCGCGACGCTTTTCTCGAACTGGGCGCCAATCCCCAGGAGCCGGAGGCTGGGTTCAATATGACCGTCTTCGCCCTGCGCATGGCCGATTTCCGCAACGGCGTCAGCCAGCGGCACGGCCAGGTGGCGCGGGGGATGTGGGCCGCGCTGTGGCCGGATCGGGAGGAAGAGGACGTGCCGATTGCGGCCATCACCAACGGCGTCCATCTGCCGAGCTGGATCGACGCCTCTCGGCTGCAACCTCTGCTGGATGAGCACCTAGGTGAGGGTTGGGTCGCGCGGCATGAGGGAGCTGATGAAGCGTGGCAAGCGGTGGACGAGATCCCCGATGAGGCGCTGTGGGACGTGCATCAGCAGCTCAAGGGCGAGCTACTGGCCGAGATCGATAGCCGCGCCCGCACGCGCTGGCACCGTGACAAGGTGGCCGCGGGCAACGTTATTGCCTACGGCTCGCTGCTCGATCCCCAGGTCTTGACGCTGGGGTTCGCGCGGCGCTTCACGGCCTACAAGCGGCCCGATCTGATCCTATACGATCTGGAGCGTTTCAAGAAACTGCTCACCGACCCGCTGCGCCCGGTGCAGATCATCTTCGCCGGGGAGGCCCATCCCGCCGACACCGAGGGCAAGCGCCTGATCCAGAAGATCTTCCGCCTGGCACAGGACCCGGAGTTCGCCGGGCGGATCGCCTTCGTGGAGGATTATGACCAGGAGCTGGCGACCTACATGGTGCACGGCGTCGACGTTTGGCTCAACAACCCGCGCCCGCCGCTGGAGGCCAGCGGGACCAGCGGGATGAAGGCCAGCGTCAACGGGGTGCCGAACCTGTCCATCCTGGACGGCTGGTGGATCGAGGGCTACAACGGTGACAACGGCTGGGCCTTCGGCGGGGAGGAGATTGAGGGCGACCGCACCGCGGCCGACGCCGAGGCGCTCTACCGCCTGCTGGAGGAAGAGATCATCCCGCTCTATTACCAGCTGAAAATTCAGCCGCGTGCCGACGACGGCGTGCCGCAGGGCTTCGTGCGGGTGATGAAGGAGGCCATCAAGAGCGTGGCGCCGCGCTTCGGCGCCCGCCGGATGGTGGAGGAATACGTGGAGCGGTTTTACGTTCAGGCGCTATAACCCAGGTGCAACGCACTTCCAAAGTGCGTTGCACCTGATGGAGTTGGAAGGAAGTGGCATGAAAGAAGCTATGCTCTACGAGAAGCTCTCGGAAAAGCGCGTCCAGTGCCATCTCTGCGCCCACGAGTGCAAGATCGCCGCGGGGCATCGGGGCATCTGTCAGGTGCGGGAGAACCGGGACGGCGTGCTCTACACGCTGGTTTACGGGCGCACCATCGCCAAACATACCGACCCGGTGGAGAAAAAGCCGCTGCTTCACTTCTACCCGGGCAGCCGCGCTTATTCCATCGCCACGCCCGGCTGCAACTTCCGCTGCCAATGGTGCCAGAACGCGGCTGAAGTTTCAGCTGGCATCTCTCAGGTGGAAGGGGAGCGGATCGCGGAGATGGGGATGGAGGCCAGCGCCGCTATGCTTCCAGCCGAGATCGTCGAGGCCGCGCAGCGGACCAGTTGCCGCAGTGTGGCCTACACCTACACCGAGCCGACCATTTTCTTCGAGTACGCCTACGACACGGCCCAGTTGGCCCACGAGGAGGGGCTGACCAACATCTACGTCACCAACGGCTTTATGACGGGGCAAATGTTGAAAAAAATGGCCCCTCAATTGGACGCGGCCAACGTCGACCTGAAGGCCTTCCGCGACGAGACCTACCGCGAGTACGTGGGCGCGCGGCTGCAACCGGTGCTCGATAGCCTGAAGAAGATGAAGGAGCTCGGCATCTGGCTGGAGGTGACCACCTTGGTCATCCCTGATGTCAACGATGATTCGGATGAGCTGCGCGACGCGGCTCGCTTTATCGTCGAGGAGCTGGGGCCGGGGACGCCGTGGCACATCAGCCGCTTCCGCCCGGCCTACAAGATGAGGCACAAACAACCGACGCCCCTATCCACGCTCCGGCGGGCGCAGCAGATCGGCGAGGAGGAGGGCCTGCACTACATCTACGTGGGCAACATTCCTGACGAGACCAACACGGTCTGCCACAAGTGCGGCCGGGTGCTGATCCGCCGCGCAGCTGAATTTTCAGCCGGGTACCGGATCGTGGGGAACAACATCGCCGAGGGCGCGGCTGAATTCTCAGCCGTCTGCCCCGATTGCGGCACGTCTGTATCTGGCGTGGGGATGATGAGGGAAAAGAGGGGATGACTTATGCCCGTCTACAACGCCGATGTGGCCAATATCTTCAACCAGGTGGCCGACGAGGTCGACCTGGA
>CAZANJ010000346.1:0-3915 GCA_964486415.1 uncultured Anaerolineales bacterium | reverse complement strand
CCATCAAGAGCTTGTCCGCTCGCTCGTACAGCTCCATCCTCTTTCCTTGATCCATTGTTTGTCTAGCTTCGTCGATCAATCTATCGTAGTCTCTGTTCTGCCAACGGGTGTAACGAATATGACTCGTTCTCAGGAAACTGTCGGGGTCGGGATAGTCGGGTATCCACCCACTGAGAAAGATGTGCGGCGGCTCCTTCTCCAACCTATCCTCAAACATCTCCACTGCCACCTTCTCCCATGCAGTCTCTATTCCCAAGTGTTCCTGCCATTGAGACTGCAGGTACTCGTTCATAAACTCGCGGCCTATGAACATCAGTAATTCTACGGCAGGAAAGCTATCGCTGTCTGGATAGCCGGCCTCAGCTAGAAGTTGTCGAGCCCGATCAGGGTTGTATGGTAAGCCAATCCCTGGCGAGTGCCCCGGCATTCCCGGTGGCACGTACCCGCCTGTGGCCGGAGAGGCATAGCCTCTCAGAGCCACGTCTGCCAATCTCTCCTTGCTGATGGCGAGGGCAAAGGCCCGACGTATTCGAGGATCGTCAAAGGGCGAGCGGCTCACGTCGAACCCCACGTACCAGGTGAGCAAATATGGCACCGAGGCATATTCCCCAGCTCGCCGCTGCCGCACCCGGTCCATCTCCGGCGGGAGTAACCCCCAGAGGATCAAAGTGTCCAGGCCATCAGCCTCGTACAGCTCCAACATGGCCAATCGATCCGGTAGCAAGGACTGTTCTACCCGCTGTACATTTCCCCTGAACTGGCCATGATACTCAGAGTTGCGCACCAGGGTCATAGACTCACCCCGCTGCCAGGCGTCCAGTTGGAAAGGGCCATTCGTGACGATGTTACCCACTTCTGACCAGGCTTCGCCACATAACTTCACCACACGCCGGGGCACAGGGTAGGCAACACTGTGTGCCAGCAACTGGAGAAAATGGCCGGTTGGCTCCTCCAACTCCACCGATAGCGTAGTCTCATCGATGGCCCTCACCCCCACGGTGTCTGGGTCGGACACTCGCCCCTGGTGAAAGGCGCTCGCCCCTTTGATGTCGTACAAAAGATTGGCATTGAGCGAATCGGTGGCTGGATCAAGCACCCGCTTCCAGGCGTACTCGAAATCTGCCGCCGTCACCGACGCGCTATCGCTCCAACGCACGTCATCCCGCAGGTGGAAGACATACTTGCGACCACCGTCTGACACCTCCCAGGTTCGAGCCACGTCGGGCACGACTTCCATCTCGGGGCTCTGGTCCACCAGCCCGCTGAAGAGTTGATCTATCACAACGACCGAAGCGATGTGAAAACAAAAGGCCGGATCCAGGGTTGAAGGATCGTAGATCGTGCCCACCCTGAGGGTCTCAGGCGCGAGCAGCGGCTGGGCGGCCAGTTCTATCTCTCCCGCCCGCTGCCATAGCGCGAAGCCTTCCTCGTAGACCTGATGCGACCGCTGGAAGTCAAAGGCGGTGTGATAGGTCAGCCCCAGCTTCATCAGCGTCCGCGCCGCCCGTCCATACTCTTGCCCCTCCTTCAGGAAGACCAGCGCCCGCTCATAGTAATCAATCGCCTCCTGATGGGCATAAGCCAGGCGGGCCTGGTCGCCGGCCTGCAACAGGTACTTCGTAGCCTTCTCCCCCACTTCTGCTCGCTCCCAGTGATAGGCCAGCAGCCCCACTTGTTCCTCGACTCGCTCGGGGAATAACTGTTCCAGCGCTTCGGCCACCTGCCGGTGAAAGATGCGCCGCTCCTTCTTCAGCAACCCATTGTAGGCCGCCTCCTGGGTCAATTGGTGCTTGAAGATGTACTCCAGCTCTGGCGCCCGCGTCCGCTCGCGAATCATCTCTTCCTGCTGCAAGGCCAACAGGTGTTCGTCTAGCTCGCGCTCTTTTTGTGCGATGGTCGCCAGCACGCGGTAGAAAAAGACCCGCCCGATGACGGCCGCCAGTTGCAGTACTCGTTTCGTCTCTTCCTGCAAGCGGTCAATGCGGGCCGTCAACACTCCGTGCAGTGTGTCCGGGATGGCGATGTCGGTCACGTTCCGGGTCGCTACCCAGCGGCCTTTCCTGAGTCCAGTCGAAGGATCGGTGGCCTCGTCCCGCACGATAACCTCACTGTCCACCAGCGAGCGAATGATCTCCTCCACGTAGAAAGGATTCCCCTCCGCGCGGCTGAGGATGCGCTCTCTGAGCCCCTGGGGCAGACCCTCCACTTGCAGCAGGTTGCCCACTAGCGCCCTGCTCTCGGCGGCGGAGAGGGAATCGAGCCACAGGTCGGTGTGCCGGTGACCGTAGCTCCGAGCGGCGATCTCTTTGATGCGCCAAATGCCGTGTTCCGCCTGCGGGCGAAAGACGCACAAGAGCAGCAGCGGGGCGCGGTCGGTCAAAGCCAGCAGTTGCTCCATCAACTCGACCGAGGTGGGGTCGGCCCAGTGCAGGTCCTCGCAGACGATGACCAAGGGCCGTTGCCAGGCCGCGCATTCGACCAAAGTCTCCACGGCGCGGAAGGTGCCGTTTTTGAGCTTCTCGCCCCCCAGATTTTGCAGCGGGGCTTCATCTTCTGCCGCCAGGGGCAGGGACATCAGATGGCCCAGGTAGGGATAGACGTCGTCAAAGCGCTCCGGGCACAGAGCCTGCACCCGTCCCTGCAGCGTGTCGCGAACGGCAACCGGTGGGTCTTCCGCCGTCACCCCCAGCAGCCCTCGCAGCACGTCCAACCAGAGAAGATAAGCGATGGAGTTGCCATACGACAGGCAGCGTCCCTCAACCCATTGGATTGGTAGATCGGTGGATTGGGAAATTGGTAAACTGGTAGTTCCTATGGCAAAATTGCGGGCCTCTGCTACCAGGCGGGACTTCCCCAATCCAGCCTCGCCGACCAGCGTGACGATTCTACCCTCGTTGGTCTCGAGTAGGCGACTGACGGCTTCTTGCAGCGCGTGGAACTCGGCCTCGCGGCCCACTAGCGGCGATTCCAGCCCGGCGATACCCCGCACCTTGCCGCGCACGATCTTCGCCGCTAGCAGCCGACGGGCCGCGACTGGTTCGGCTTTGCCCTTAACCTTGATCGGCTCCAGCGTCTCGAACTCGAACAGCGGGGCGGTTAAGCGGTGCGTATCCGGCCCAACGAAGATCTCGCCCCGCTCCGATGCATCCTCCAGCCGCGAAGCCACGTTCACCGTGTCCCCCATCACAGAATATTCCTGTCGCTCGCTTGTGCCCAGGCCTCCAGCGATGACCAGTCCGGTATCAATCCCAATGTGCATGCCCAGGTCGGTGCCGCGCTCGGTGTTGAACGCTGCCAACGCATTCATCATCTCCAGCGCCGCGTGTAAGGCTCGCTCGGCGTCGTTCTCGTGGGTCGTAGGCGCGCCGAAGAGGGCCATAATCTCGTCGCCGATGAACTTGTCCACTGTCCCTCCGTACTTCTTGACGATGGGCACCAAACGCTCGAAGCAGCCGTTCATCAGGTCGCGCACCGCTTCGGGATCCATCGTCTCGGCCAGCGCGGTGAAGCCGGAGATGTCGGCGAACATCACCGTCACCAGCTTGCGCTCCCCTTTTAGCGTCGGTGCGGCCTTCTTCTCCTCCAGCTCGGCCAGTTGCCGCCGCATCGGGCCGAGGGCGGCTTCGATCACCGCGTCGCCCAGGACTGCGCGCTGAACTTCCAGGGCTTGAATGGCTTGCTCCAGTTGTTCTCGCTCGTTCATTGGGCTTTCCTCCCTGTCGCAAAAGAGTCCTCGACCAGCGACCACCTGTCAGGCGATATGTTT
This sequence comes from uncultured Anaerolineales bacterium, assembly GCA_964486415.1. Taxonomy (GTDB): domain Bacteria; phylum Chloroflexota; class Anaerolineae; order B4-G1; family B4-G1; genus CAZANJ01. Next base: position 149 of record CAZANJ010000346.1, on the reverse strand, counting down.
GTCTGGAGAGATGTGACGGATCTATGCGAGGATGCTGCGTAGGAGAGCTGATCTCAGTATACTATGAGGCGGGATGGAGGTCAAACGAGTGCCGTATGCTTTCAGCTTAAGTATTCCGAAAGACCAGCTTGAAACGGACGTTTAGCGAG
>CAZANJ010000345.1:0-3960 GCA_964486415.1 uncultured Anaerolineales bacterium | reverse complement strand
TTAACCTTAACCTCAACCTCAACCCTCAACCCTCAACCTCAACCCTCTTCTTCCAAATTGAGCGACACCACCTGTGATACCGCGTCCGAGCCCATCGAGACGCCGTAGACCGTGTCCGCCGACTCGACGGTGCTTCGGTTGTGAGTGATGACGATGAATTGGGTCTGCTGCGCCAGCTTCTCCAATTGGGCCCGGAAGCGCCCCACGTTGGCCTCGTCCAGCATAGCGTCCACCTCGTCGAGAATGCAGAACGGGGTGGGGCTAGCGTGGAGCAAGGAGAAGAGAAGCGCGACCGCGGTCAAAGCGCGCTCCCCGCCGGAGAGGAGGGCCAACTGCCGCGCCCGTTTTCCGGGAGGCTGGGCCGTGATGTCCACCCCTGTGTTCAGCAAATCGTCGGGCTCGTTCAACTCCAGACGCGCCTTGCCCCCGCCGAACAGCGTGGTGAACATTTCGGCGAACTTCTCCGCCACCGCGTCAAAGGTCTCCCGAAAGGCTTTCTCCATCAATTCGTCCAATTCGCTCACACCCTGACGCAATCGAGCGGTCGCCGCTTCCAGGTCGGCGGCTTGCTCTGTGAGGAAGCGATGGCGCTCCTCCACGTCGGCGAGCTCCTCCGGAGCGTTGGGATTGATCGCCCCCAGGCGCCGGATGCGCGTCTTGAGGAACTTCATCTCGTCCTTCAGCCCTTCGGGCAGCTTTTCGACGACGGGCAGCTCCGACACCAGCGGTCGCAGCGGCAGCGGCGTCTGCGCGGTGACGCTCTCGGCCAGCTCTATCTCGACCAATCCCAATTCCTCGTCGATGCGCCGGGCCAGCATGTGCAGCTCATCCTGTGCTCGTTCCACGTCCAACTGGGCACGCCCGTGTCGACCCTCGGTGTCGCGCACGCGATTCCGGGCCTTCTGTGATCGCTTCTCGACCGATTTCTGCTCCTCGCCGAGGCGGTCAAGTTCCTCCTCCGTGGGCTGGATGTGTTGGCGCATAGTGCGCAATTTTCCCCCCAGCCGCTTCGTCTCCTGGTGCAGTTCATCGATGCGCTCGGTGAGGGCTTCGCGCTCCTGCTTCAGCTCCTCGGCTCGTTGATATCGAGCTTCCACCTGCGACCGGAGCTGGGCCAGAAGCCCGCTCTCGCGCTTCAGAGTGGCCTGCTGACTGCGCAGCGACTCCTCGGCCACGGCGACCTCGGTGCGGGCCGGGGCGAGCCTCTCGCGCTCGAATTGGGCCGCTTCCTCGCGGGCCTGGGCGGTCTGTTGAGAGAGGCGCTCCGACTGCGCTTCCAGCGCCTCGATCTGCTCCGACAGCTCGCGTTGTTGTGCCTCCAGATCGCGGCGGCGGCGGTGAGCTGCCTTCAGCTTGGCCTGGAAGCTGGAGGATAGATCATCCGTCGGCGTGTCCGTCCCCGCCGAATCGGTATCCAGTTGCGCGACGGCGGCGTGCAGCGCCTGAGCGCGTTCGACGGCGGCGGTATGCTTCGCCTCCAGATCCTCCGCTTGCCTTTGCAGCGCCGCCCGCTGTGAACGGATGCGTTTCAGTCTCTTCTCCTCCCGGCGCAGCGCCTCCCGTTGATTGCGCAGCTTCTCCTCGATCACGGCGGCGGCGGTGCGGGCCTGGCTCAATTTCTCCTGGAAGGCGCGTTCGGTCTCCTGTCGAGATTTGTTCGCCTCGCGCGTGATGCTCTCCAGCCGGGCTTCCAGCCGCGTGATCTGAGCGGCCTCGCGTTGCCGTTGCTCCTCCAGCTTTTGGCGGTCTCGCTGAATTTGCTCCAGTTGCCGGGGAAGCTCCCGCCGGGCCCGCTCATCGGTCAGCAGGCCGCCGCCCCCGGTCTGCCCGATCATCAGAGCGCCATCGGCCCGCAACACGACGCCGGCTCGCGTGACGCAGCGGCTGCCGGGCGGCATGTGGGTCAGCAAATCCCGCGCCTCGGCGAGGTCATCACATAGCGCGACGCCGCCCAGCAGGGCCTCCACGGCCCCGTCTATGCTCGCCTCGCAGGTGACGACGCGGGCCGCGCAGAGCGCCTCCGGCGGCAGGGTGTGCACTGACCGGAGCCCGTCCAGCGGCAGCAGCGTCAGCCTCCCGCCGGACGAGGCGAGGAGGCGTTGGATCGCTTCGACCATCGCCGTCCGCTCCACGACGATGGACTGGAGGTCATCGCCCAGCGCGGCCTCGACGGCGCGCTCCCAGGCGGGCTCCACCTGGATCAGGGAGGCGAACGGCCCCAGCACCCCATCCAGATCGGCCTGGAGCAGCGCCTGGACGCCCTGGTCGTAGGCGGCCCCGCTGAGGTGCATGCGCTCCACTGCTTTCAGCTCGCCGGCGAGACGCGCCTCCTCGCCCCGTGCATCCTGTATCTCCTGAGCCAAGCGCTTGATGCGGGCGCGGTGTTCGCGCAGTTCCCGCTCCCCCGACTGGAGTTCCGGGGGCGGGATTTTGGATTGGGCTTGTGCCGTTTTCCACTCGCGCTTCAGCTCCGCTAATCGCTGCTTGCGCTCCGCCAGCTCCTGTTCCATGTCACCGAGGCGGGCGCTGTCCAGTTCAAATTGCGCTAATTGTTCCTTCTCCTGGGAATCCAGCGGCTTGAGCTCGGCCAGAATTTCTTGGCGGCGGCTCTTCAACTGGCGTGCCCGCTCCTCGGCCACGGCCTGTTCGCTCGCCAGGCTTGATACCTCCTCGCGTGCCTTCAGGATCGCTTGATTCAATTGCTTCAGCCGCTCGCGGTAGGTGCGGAGATCCTGCTCTGCCTGGGCTTGTCGTCGCGCGTGCTGTTGGGCGTTTTCCTGAACGCTCTTCCATTCCCGTTCCACGTCCGCGAAGTGCTTTTTGCGCCTCTCCAATTCTTGCTTTAATTGCTCGACTTGCTCGCGGATTTCAGCGAGCTGAGCCGCTTGTTCCTCCCGGCGGGCTTTTAATGGTTCGATCTCTTCCAGAAGCTCCTCGCGCCGGGCTTTCAGCAATCGCTCTCGTTCTTCCGATACGGCCAGTTTGCGTTGCGCCTCGTCGGTTTGTTCGTGGAGTTCGGCGCTCTCGCGGTACCAATCGCGCAGTTTGGCGCGTAGATCGCCCTCGCGCTCGCGCAAGTGTCCCAGCCGCTCGCTCAGCTTCGATGCTTCGCGCCGTTGTGCTTCCAGCCGCGCTTTCAGATTGGAGGCCTTTTCCAGCGCGCGCTCCAGCGTGGCCTGGAGCTGGCCCCACTGATGACCGTACCAAGTGCGCTGCAATCGTTCCAGATGGGCCGTCAGCCGGCGGTGTTCCTCCACCTGTTGGGTGTCTTGCTTGAGTTGTTTCAGGCGCGGGGTGATCTCACTGATGATGTCGTGAACTCGCTCGAGGTTGTGCCGGGTTTCATCCAGCCGCTCGACCGTCTTCTCCCGCTGGTCGCGATAGAGGCTGATCCCGGCGGCCTCCTCGAAGAGATCGCGGCGCTCCTGTGGCCGCAGCGAGAGGGCCGCGTCCACCAGACCCTGTCCGATGACGGTGTAGGTGCGTTCGCTGAGGCCGCTTTCGGCCAGCAGTTCCGTGATGTCGCGCAGCAACACCTTCGACCCGTTGATCAAGTATTCATTTTCGCCGGATCGATAGGCGCGGCGCGCGATGGTGACTTCGCTGTACTCGATGGGCAGGCTTCCATCGGCGTTGTCGAGCGTCAGGGAGACCTGGGCCATGCCTGCGCGGGCGCGGCCATGTCCACCGGCGAAGATCATATCGGCGGTTGATTTGGCCCGCATCGATCTCATGCTGCGCTCGCCCAACGCCCAGCGGACCGCGTCGGCGAAGTTGCTCTTGCCCGATCCGTTCGGCCCAATGATGGCCGTGATGCCGCCGGGGAAGAGGAACTCGGTCTTATTCGCGAAGGACTTATATCCTTGGAGTTCGAGATGTTTGAGGTGCATGGGTTAAGGGTTAAGGGTTAAGGGTTAAGGGTTAAGGTTAAGGGTTGAGGCGAACTGCAATGCCTAATCC
>CAZANJ010000344.1:0-3964 GCA_964486415.1 uncultured Anaerolineales bacterium | reverse complement strand
GCCTTTGGAGGGCCTTGGAACTGCTACGATTTCCCCAGCCACCGTTAGTTTGACAGAGAGGGAGATTCACTCTATAATTCACGGTCTATGTCAATCAGACGTCTAATCAGCGTACTCGTCAAAGAGTACCGGCACATTTTACGTGAACCGCGCACCCTCTGGATGGTCTTCCTCTCCCCCGCTTTCGTCCTCATCGCCCTCTCTATGATTTTCGCCAGCGGCAGCCACCGCATCGAGTTGGCCCTGTGGGACCAAGATCGCACCACTCTATCCCGTCAATTTATCGCCACTCTCAGCAGCGACTCCGATTTCTCCATCAAACACGTCTCCGACTACCAGGACATCGAGGACTCGCTGACCGAGCGGCACATCGACGCCGCCGTGGTCATCCCACCGGGATTCGCCGCTACAGTTCAAGGGGGAAAAAGCGCGCCGATCCAGGTCATCCTAGACGGCGTGGACACGTTCGTGGCCGGGCAGGCGACCGGTAGCCTCCTCAGCCACGCGGCCGACTTCGGCGTAAAACTGAGCCAGGAGTTCCTGACGCCGAGCCCGCCCGTGCAGATCAAATCCCAATCGGCTTACCTATCCGGGTCATCCAACCGAGACAGCATGGTTTCCGGCCTCATCCCAATCGTCTTCTCCCTGCCCGTGATCGCCGCCGCTTTGGCTTTGGCCCGCGAGCGCGAGGCCGGCACGCTGGAGGCCCTCGTCGCCACGCCGGTGAGCGGACTGGAGTATCTGGGTGGCAAGCTGATCGCCTACGTCACCGCCTCCCTGGTCGGGCTACTGCCCGTCTGGCTGACCGCCACACTCCTGTTCGGCGTCCCATTCCGAGGCAGTCCGATCTTGCTCGTGGTACTGACAGCGGATTTCTTGCTGGCCAGTGTGGGCCTGGCCACCGTCATCGGCAACCTGGTGCGCAGTCAACAGACCGCCACGGTGCTCTCCCTATTCGTCTTCTTCGTGCCGGCCTTCTTCCTCTCCGGGCTGAGCGACCCGCTCGACACGACCCAACTGACCAGCACCATTATATCTTATATGATGCCCAGCACCCACTTCGTGACCATCTGCCGCGCCATATTCCTCAAGGGCGCCTCGCTGACCGAACTCTGGCGACCGTCTATGTACCTGTTCGGCCTTTCCGTCCTCTGGCTGACAGTGGGCAAACTGACCTTCAAGAAAAAGATAACCTGAATGTATTTCTCAACCGCTCAAGCCGGGTGTGTCACCCGGCGCCTTCTGAACAGTATCTTATCCAAAAATCGGGGTTGCAAACCCCTCTTAGCGGAGTCTGAATGAGAGATAAATTACACCGTATCCTGGGGCTGGCGATCAAAGAACTGCTGCAACTCAGCCGCGATAAGCTGCTGCTCGCTTTTCTGATCCTCGGCCCATTGCTGGAATTGCTACTGATGGGCGGGCTGACGGGCGGCGGCGTCCAGAACCTCCCGCTGGCCGTGGTCGATCTGGAGCGTAACCAGGCCAGCCGCGAGTTAATCGCCAAGCTGGGCCGAACCGATGAATTGCGCATCAAGGCCTACGGGGACAGCGTGCCCCAGGCCCAGGAGTGGATGCAGCGCGGTGAGGTCTCCGTGATCGCCGTGATCCCGCCCGGCTACAGCGTCGCCCTGGCCGATCCCCGGCAGAGCGCCCAGGTTCAGATCATCGCCGACGGATCGAGCTGCGTCGTCTCCACCGTCGCCATCGCCACGGCGGAGGAAGTAGCGGCTAAAATCGGGTGCGATCTGGCCGGGATGGCGCTCAATAAAGGAGCGGTGGACCTGCGCTTCGTGGCGCGCTTCAACGCCGCGCTCGATGACCAGCCATCCTCCATCACCGCCATGCTGGGCCTCATCGTCTATCAGGTCACGCTGGTCGTCGCCGCGCAGAGCTTCGCGCGGGAGCGGGAACTGGGCACGATGGAACAATTGCGCGTCACTCCGCTGAAGCGCCTCGACCTGCTGGCGGGGAAAGCGATCCCCACTTTGCTGATCGGCCTGATGGACTTTTTGCTCATGATCGGCCTGATCGCGCTCTGGTTCGACATCCCGATGCGAGGCTCACTGCCGCTCCTGATCATCCTCACCATCCCCTTCATCCTGGCGCAAATCGGCTGGGGGACGCTCATCTCGCTGATCTCCCACACGCAGCAACAGGCGATGTTATTCGTCTTCGCGCTGGCTATGCTGGAGGTGGCGCTTTCGGGATTCCTGGTGCCAGCGGGGGATATGCCCGGCTTTATGCGCGCGCTCTCCTCCATCTCATCGGTCCAGCACTATCTGGTCATTCTGCGCGGAGTGATGTTGCGCGGCGCGGGGTTGAGCCTGATGTGGCTGCCCGGAGCGGCCCTCGGCGGCATCGCTTTAGTCATTATGACGCTGGCCTGGCTCCGCCTGCGCCTGGGGCTAGAGACAGACTCTTTGCAAAGGCGCATTATGAAAACGTGGCGCCAAATCCGACAGCGGGCGTGCGACTGGAGACCCTGGCGCTGCGCGAAGGAACAGGAGAAACGCAGAGCCCAACGCCCGAAGTTGAAGAAAGAGCTAGCTTGAAGCTGGCTGGGATGAGGAAAAATCAGCCCACCAGCACAAAAAGCAGGTCGTTCACATTCGTCCCCGTCGGACCGGTTCGGATCAAATCCCCAAGCGAGTCGAAGAAATGATAACTGTCGTTATTCTCCAGCGCCGACCGAGCGTCTAGGCCCAGCTCGCAGGCGTGGGCCAGCGTTTCCCCGGTGATGACCGCGCCGGCGGCATCGGTGGGGCCATCGGTGCCATCGGTCGCCAGCGCCATCATCAGCACATCCTCCCACCCATCGAGCGCCAGGGCGGCCGAGAGGGCCAACTCCTGATTGCGACCGCCCTTCCCCTCCCCTCGCACTTTCACCGTCGTCTCACCGCCCCAGACCAGGCAAGAGGGCGGGGATAAAGGATCACCCTGGGCCTGCATTCCCTTCGCCAAGGCCGCCGCCGCCTTCGCCACCTCCCGCGCCTCTCCCTCAAGGTAAGTGCCCAACAGCAGAGCCTCAAAGCCCAACGAACGCGCCTTCTCCACCGCGGCCAGCGCGGCCAATCGATTGGAACCCACGACCACGTTCCGCACCTGCTCGAAGGCAGTATCACCCTCTTTGGGCGTCTCTTGCAAAGCAGAGGCCCGGTTTTTGAGAGAAGCCTCGATTTCCTCGCTCTCGTACCGTTCCAGCACTTCTCGCGCGTCCGCCACGGTCGTTGTATCCGGTGCGGTAGGGCCAGAGGCGATGACATCGAGCGGGTCTCCGATCACGTCGGAGAGGATCAAGGTGACCAACTGGGCTGGCGCGACCAGGCGGGCCAGTTGGCCGCCCTTGATGGCGGAGCAATGTTTGCGCACAGTGTTGATCTCGTTGATCGTGGCGCCAGAGCGTAAGAGCGCATCGGTGAGCGCCCGGAGGTCAGCCAGCGCCAGGCCCTCCACGGGCAGCGTTAGCAGCGCCGAGCCGCCGCCGGAGATGAGGCAGATGACCAGATCACGCTCGGTGGCCCGGCGCGATAGCTCGGCCACAGCCCGCGCTCCACGCACGGAGTTCTCATCGGGCGTCGGGTGGCCCGCCTCGATGATCTCGATTCCCGGAATCGACCGGCCCTGCGTGTGTTCATACTTCGTCACTACCACACCCTCGGTCAGCCAATCGCCCAGGATGTTGGAAATGGCAACCGCCATCGGCACAGCGGCCTTCCCCCCGCCGACGACGAAGATACGCTCACAGCTCGCAAGGTCATAGAAGCGGCCAGCGACAGAGAGCACATCCACAGCGCGATAAACGTATCGGCCTATCGCGGCCGCCGGATCGACGGCCTTCAAGGCGGCCCGTTGCAGCTCTGTTGCTACGGTGCGCAAGTCTAGGTCACACACGTTATCCTCCTAACCTGACAGAGCCGAATCAATAAGGATCTTGATGGAATTGAAAGGCAATGGCACAAAA
>CAZANJ010000343.1:0-3991 GCA_964486415.1 uncultured Anaerolineales bacterium | reverse complement strand
CCATGCCCGCCATGTTTGCGAAGGGGGTCCTCCTTTCATGCAGGTACTTTCAACTGCGTGACGGAGGATCTCTTTTTTTGTTTTCCTGAGAGATTAACTGGTGGGCGATGGCTGGAAAAACTCGCTTATGTGGAGGATGTGTGATGTTAAACCTTGCGGCGATGCGTGTTTTCGCCGTGGCCGCTGAAACAGAAAATTTTTCTGAGACAGCCCGTCGCCTTCACCTCAGTCAACCGGCTGTCAGTCAGCAGGTTCAGTCTTTGGAGCATCACCTGGGAATCGAGTTGTTCCTTAGGTCTGGGCGCAGTATCCGTTTGACTGATGCCGGGCGGGTCTTGTTGCCGCGAGCACGCCAACTGCTTGCCCAGGCAAAATCCATCGAGGAGATGATGTGGTCTTTGGATGAGCAAGTAGTGGGCAGTGTCGTCATCGGCTGCACCACCACGGCGGGCAAGTATGCTATTCCTGTCTTGGCAGCGGCTTTTAGGAAGACTTATCCCAAGGTCAGACTCGACATCAGGATGTTGAACTGCACCTCAATAGAGGAGCCGCTGCTGGCCCAAGAGGTACATCTGGGCACCTCCACTGCAAGAGGCACACACCCGGATATGGATTATCAACCATATTTTACTGATCGTGTGGCTCTAGTTGTTCCCTCTGATCACCCGTTCGCCGAGCGCTCATCCGTCTCTCCCTCTGACTTGTTGGGGCAGCCCTTTATCTGGCAGGAGGAAGGGTGCAGCACGTGCCAGATGGTCCACGTGGGGCTGGCGGAGAATGGCATCGGCGTGGATCAAATGAACCGGGTGATGTCTGTGGGCAATGCGGAGGCTATCGAGATGGCGGTGGGACGTGGCCTGGGCATTGCTTTCATATCCCGCCTGGCAGCCAGCCGGGGCTTTGAGTCCGGTAGGTTGGTGGAGGTTCCTGTTGAGGGGATGTGCCTGGATCGCTCAATCTATGCTGTGCGCAATGCTCGCAGCGCGAAGACGTTGGCACAAGAACGTCTATGGACCTTCATCGGTGAATATCGTGAAAAACTTGCTGAAGAGCTGGAAGAGTAGCTTGTGTGATGAATTTGGTTCCTTTGAATTTGCCCTGGAGAAGGGGGTTAGGAGGTGCTTCTAGGTTAGATATTGGCGTGCATTCAGTTTACTGTTGAAGATAGACTCGCAATTAGAATTTTTAGAATCTTAGGAGGAATGCTGAGACATGAAACTCAGTCGAAGAGATTTTCTAAAGTTTAGCGGAGCTACTGCCGCCGGTGGGTTGCTACTTCCCCGTGATTTCCCGCTGGCTGCGCAAGCTACCAAGTTCCCCTTGCGTAAACCGATCGGCGAGACGCCCACCATCTGTTGCTTCTGCGCCGTGGGTTGTGGGGCCATCGTGGCGGCTGAAAATGGCCGCGTTGTCAATCTGGAGGGCGATCCCGATCATCCCATCAACCAGGGCTCCCTATGCAGCAAGGGCATGGCGCTGTCCCAGCTCAATACGGTGGATGGTGAGGTAAATCCCAATCGGATGCAAAAGGTCAAGTACCGCGCCCCTGGCTCCACGAAGTGGGAGGAGAAATCCTGGGATTGGGCCATTGAGCAGATCGCCCGCCGCGTCAAGGATACGCGCGACGATTACTTCATCGACGTCGACGGCGCGGGCCGCCAGGCCAACCGGCTGGAGGCCATCGCTTGCCTGGGCGGAGCGGCCCTGGACAATGAGGAATGCTCGTTGCTCGTCAAAGCAATGCGCTCACTAGGCCTGGTGTACATCGAACACCAGGCTCGTATATGACACTCTTCTACAGTTGCGGCTCTGGCAGAGTCGTTCGGTAGAGGAGCGATGACCAATCACTGGTGTGATATCCAGAATAGTGATTGTATTTTCATCATCGGCAGCAATGCCGCTGAGAACCACCCCGTTTCCTTCAAGTGGGTGACCAAGGCCATCGAGGAAAATGGCGCCACGCTGATCAACGTGGACCCCCGCTTCACCCGCTCATCGGCCAAATCAGACATCTACGCCAAACTCCGTTCCGGCACCGACATCGCCTTCATCGGCGGCATGATCCGCTGGGTGCTCAATGACATGGAAGCCCATCCCGAAAATTACAACATGACCTATGTCACCGAGTACACCAACGCCGCTTTCTTGATCGATCCTGAGTTCAAGACCGCCGCTGAGTTGGACGGCAAGTTCTCCGGCTTCGTGGATGATGACGGTGATGGCTTCGGCAAGTATGACAAATCTACCTGGAAGTGGCAGACGGACGAGGAGGGCATCCCGCTCAAGGATAAGACCTTGCAGGATCCCAACTGTGTCTTCCAGTTGCTCAAGAAGCAGTTTGAGCGCTATGATCCGGACTCGGTTTGTGCAGTTACTGGCACGGATAAGGAGACTTTCCTGAAAGTCTGCGAGACCTACGCCCATTTGACCGGCTCGGAGGGCAAGAGCGGCACGATTATGTACGCCATGGGCACCACGCAGCACACCCACGGCACGCAGAACATCCGCTCCTACGCCATCCTCCAGCTTCTGCTGGGCAACATCGGCGTGGCTGGCGGTGGCATCAACGCGCTGCGCGGTGAGTCGAACGTGCAGGGCTCCACCGATCACTGCTTGCTCTTCCACATCCTGCCCGGCTACCTGACTCCGCCCAACGCGGATCAGCCAACGCTCCAGGATCACCTGGACGCCAAGCTGGCCGGCTTCGCTACCTCTGATCCCAAGAGTGCCTCCTAGTGGACGAACTACCCCAAGTATTTCGTCAGCCTGCTCAAGAGTTGGTACGGCGACAACGCCACCGAGGCCAACGAGTTCGGCTATGAGTGGCTGCCCAAGCTCGATCCGGGCACCAACTACTCCCACATCGCGCTTTTCGAGGCCATGGCAGAGGGCACAATCAAGGGTCTCTTCTGCTGGGGCCAGAACCCGGCAGTAGGTGGCCCCAACGCCTTCGCCGAGCGCCAGGCGCTCCAGAACCTGGAGTGGCTGGTCAGCGTGGACCTTTGGGAGACGGAGACCTGCGCTTTCTGGCAGGAACCCGGCGTCGATCCCGCCGACGTACAGACGGAGGTCTTCGTGCTGCCCGCGGCCTGCTCCTACGAGAAGGAAGGCAGCATCATCAATAGCGGGCGCTGGAGCCAATGGCGCTGGAAGGCCGTGGATGCGCCCGGCGAGGCTATGGGCGACCTGGAGATGATCAATGAGCTGATGCTCAAGCTGATCGAGCTTTACGAGGGAGAGGGCGGCACGCTGCCCGAATCGGTCACCAATCTGCGCTGGAAGGGCTGGTATGACGCCAACCCGCTCCCGCGCGGCGCCGATAGCCTGGTCGATCTGGTCTCCCGCGAGATCAACGGTTGGGCCGAGGCTGATCTCGAAGATTATAAAGAGGGCGAGTTGATGGCCTCCTTCGGTCACTTGCAGGCCGATGGTACCACTTCCTCCTCCAACTGGCTTTATACCCAATCCTACAACGAGAAGGACGGCAACCGCCAGAAATGGCGCGATAACACCGATTACCACCCCGCCGGCATTGGCCTCTACTCCAAGTGGGCCTGGTGCTGGCCCGTCAACCGGCGCATTATCTACAACCGCGCCTCAGTTGACCTGGACGGCAAACCGTGGGATGGAGAGGACTTCGTCATCCGCTGGACGGGTGATGAGTGGGAGGGGGATGTGCCCGATGGCGGCTGGCCGCCGATGAATATGGAAGGCACGCGCTACCCCTTCATCATGAAACCGGAAGGCTTCTCCCACATCTTCGGGCCGGGCCGCACTGATGGGCCCTTCCCCGAACACTACGAGCCGTTGGAGAGCCCTGTCGTCAACGCTTTCTCCGGCACGCAGAACAACCCGGCCATCAAGGTCTGGCGGCCGGATGAGATCGCCGATCCCAGGGATTACCCCATCGTCTGCACGACCTACCGCGTGACCGAGCACTGGCAAGCGGGTCAGATGACGCGCAATCTGCCCTGGCTGGTGGAGCTGATGC
>CAZANJ010000342.1:0-3999 GCA_964486415.1 uncultured Anaerolineales bacterium | reverse complement strand
CCCGCCGGATTTGGCAATTCGGCGGAAGCGGCGCAAGTAGTTTATTTATTTCCAAATCCGCTCGTTTTCGAATGCCGAAAAAGCCTCATGACACTCTACAGATACCGCTCCCAAGAGATCGTGATTCGGCGATTTGTCTCACGCAAGGCAATGATACATGAACAAGAAAGTGGTCAAGGTCTTATCAATTGAGGACAATCCTGCCGATGCGTTGCTCATTCAGGAGCAATTGGCAAAAGCGACGCAGATGGGCTGGGATCTTCCCCACTTCGAGGTGGAGCGTGTGAGCCACCTGGAGGCTGGGCTCTCATATCTTGGTGAAAAAGAGTTCGATGTGGTGCTTTCCGATCTGGATCTACCGGATAGTCAGGCGGGCGAAACGGTCGCTGCGTTACGCGAATTTGTCCCGCAGATGCCCATTGTGGTGCTGACGGGCCGGGAGGATAATGAACTGGCGCAAGGAAGCGTCCGTGCCGGTGTGCAGGACTATCTGTACAAGGATGAGGCGACCGGCAGTCTTATGGCTCGCGCGATGATGTACGCCATTGAGCGGCAGCAGGCTCACGAAAATCTGGAGCAGTGCGTGGTGGAGCGCACGGCGGAACTGCGAGATGCCAACCAGAAACTGCAAGCGGAAATCGCCGAGCGTGCGCGAGTGGAAGAGGCATTGCTGGAGAGCAGATCCCGCGTCAGGCACAAACTGAGAAGCATACTTTCGCCCGACGGAGCCCTAGGCCCGCTCGAACTTTCTGACATCATCGACGTCGAGGCCATCCAGGCGTTGATGGATGATTTCTATGAGTTGACCAATACAGGTGTCGCCATCGTCGATATGAAGGGCGAGGTGCTCGTAGCTACTGGATGGCAAGATATATGCACGCAGTTCCATCGGGTTCATCCTGTGACCAGCCAGTATTGCATCGAGAGCGACACGGCGCTCTCTTCTGGCATTGAGCCAGGGGAATACAAACTTTACAAGTGCAAGAACAACATGTGGGACATGGCCACGCCCATCGTAGTCGGCGGGCAGCACGTGGGGAACCTGTTTCTGGGACAGTTCTTCTTCGATGATGAAACAGTGGACCGGGAGACTTTCAGGAAGCAAGCGCAGAAATATGGTTTTGACGAAGAGGAGTACCTTGCCGCGCTTGATCGTGTGCCTCAGTGGCCAAGGGAGAGAGTCGAAACCGTCTTCAGATTCTACGCCCAATTTGCCAAGATGGTATCAAGGTTGAGCCACAGCAATCTGAAATTGGCTCAAGCGCTGGCCGAAAAGGATCGCTTGCTGGCAGCGCATAAGGATAGTGAGCAGAAGTTCAAGAGCTACATTGAGCATGCGCCCTATGGTGTCTTCGTCGCCGACGAGGAAGGTCGCTACGTGGAGGTGAATGAAGCTGCGAGTCGCTTGACCGGCTACGATCGCGCCGAACTGCTTAACATGCATATCCGCCAGCTTGTCTTTCCTGATTATCATCAAGTGGTGGAAGAACATTTTCAGACAGTTACCGAGGAGGGCTTTGCCACGGATGAATCTCCGTTTGTGATGAAAGATGGCAACACACGCTGGTGGTCCGTGAGCACAGTGCGTCTATCCGAGAAACGTTTCCTGGCTTACGTGGAGGATATCACCGAGCGTAAGCAAGCGGAGGATTTGTTGCGAGAGAGTGAGGAACGCTACCGGCTGTTGTTCGAGTCCTCTCCTGATGCCATCGCGCTGATTGGCCTGGAAGGTAAGGTGCTGGACTGCAACCCGGCCACGAGCAAGCTCGCAGGGTTACCTTTGGAGGAGATAATCGGGAAACACCTCAACAAGTTAGGTGTCCTAGAGGAAGTCCCCCTGCCACGATACATAAAGGTTTTCTCACGTCTCATCAGTGGCCGGGTAGTGGAGCGTCTAGAACTCAAAACCAAACGGAGCAACGGCCAAACACGCTGGATTGAGGCATTCGCTCAACCGATCGTTAATGAGGGTAAAATCCAGGCCATCCAGGTCATCGCCCGTGACATCACCGAGCGGAAGCGGGCCGAGGAAGAAATCGCTCGCTATGCCACTGAACTGAAGCGCAGCAATCAGGAGCTGGAGCAATTCGGCTATATTGTCTCCCACGACCTACAAGCGCCGCTGCGAGCGGTTAGGAGTTACCTCCAACTCTTGATGAAGCGCTACAGGGGGCAAATAGATCCCAAGGCCGACGAGTATATCAGCAGCGCGGTGGATGGTACCGATCGCATGCAGGATATGATCAAAGCTCTGCTGGATCTATCGCGCGTGAAGACGCGCGGCAAGGAGTTCGAGCCAACCGACTGTGAGGTTGTTCTGGAGCACGTTCTGGATGACCTGGCGCCGACGATAGAGGAGGGCGGCGCGGCGGTGACGTATGGCCCATTGCCCACGGTGATGGCGGATAAAGCGCAGTTAGCCCAGGTATTCCAGAACCTGATCGCCAACGGGATCAAGTTCCGACGCGAGGATGTGCCGCCGCGTGTGCATATCGCCGCCGAGCGCGTGGGTGATGACGAATGGATATTCTCTGTTGAGGATAATGGCATCGGCATCTCCCAGGAAAAGCTCGAACTCATCTTCCAGATTTTCCAGCGATTGCACACGGAGGAGGAGTATCCGGGACTAGGAATCGGCCTGGCACTTTGCAAGCGCATCGTAGAGCGACACGGTGGGCGCATCTGGGTAGAATCCCAGTTGGGTCAAGGGGCAAAGTTCTATTTCACAATCCCGGTGCGAGAGACATAATCGATTAGATTTAGAGAGGTTGAAAAAAGAATGATGAGTGCGAAGGAAATTGGCCTGATTGTGAATCCCGTGGCCGGCATGGGAGGCAGCGTCGGGCTCAAGGGAACTGATGGGAAAATGTATGAGAAAGCGCTGGAGCTGGGCGCCGAGCCGGTCACGCCGAAGCGGACGATGGATCTCCTGGAAACGCTGTTCAACGAGACCGGAACGGCCCACGCGGAGAGCGCGGGTGAGATCAGCCTGCTCGTCGCACAGGGTCGGATGGGCGAGCGCTATGTCGAGGAGCTTGATTTGCCCTTCACGGTGATTGGAGAAGTCAAGGGCGAGACCTCGGCTGAGGATACCAGGCGCATCGCTGAGCAGATGATGGAAAGAGGCGCTGATTTGCTGATCTTCGTCGGAGGCGATGGCACGGCGCGGGATATTTACGACGCTATTGGCACCAAGCTGCCCGTGGTTGGGGTGCCATCCGGAGTCAAGGTTTTCAGCTCGGCTTTCGCGCTGAGCGCCAGGGCGGCTGCCGAGATGGTTGAAGCGTTCCTGGAAGGCACCGACTTCACAGAGGAAGAGGTACTCGACATCGACGAAGAAGCCTATAGGCAGGATCGCTTGGCCTCAAAGCTCTACGGCTACCTGCTGGTGCCCGAGGTGCGGCAGTTCTTGCAGCCTGGCAAAGTGGCATCAAGTGTGAGCAAGTCCTCCGCCGAGAGCAAGAAGGATATCGCGGCTCACATCGTCGAGCAGATGGATCCAGAGACACTTTACCTGCTCGGCCCTGGCACGACTTTACGGGCCATCGCCGAAGAAATGGGGATCGACAAGACGCTCCTGGGAGTGGATGCGGCATACGCCGGGGAGCTTGTGGGAGAGGATGTTAATGAGAATGACATCCTGAATCTCTTCGAGCGGTATGAGAGGAGAAAGATCATCGTCACTCCCATCGGCGGCAACGGCTTCATTTTTGGCCGAGGCAGCAAGCAGTTCACCCCTGAGGTGATCAAAAAAGTTGGCCGGAAAAACGTGATTGTGGCCGGAACCAGGGATAAAGTCAGCAAGTTGGACTGCCTGCGCGTGGATACCGGCGATTTAGAGCTTGATGAGACACTATCGGGATACATCAAAGTCACAGTGGGCTATAGAGAAGGAATGATGATGAAGGTCAGCTACTGAGAGGCGCAGGGCCATAGACGCAACACTGGGTTTTCGAAGCGATTCAAAAATCGGCGGGTATGGAAACCCGCCCTACATCC
>CAZANJ010000341.1:2372-4001 GCA_964486415.1 uncultured Anaerolineales bacterium | reverse complement strand
AACGCCTCTGGAGGGTCTTGGAATCGCTTCGAATCCCCGGTACCCGTGCTGCTTGCACTATGCGCCACCTGCGCTATACTTGCACTGTGGAGAGAAGTTTAGCAGTTCTGGTGTTAGAGGATCTCGTTCAACGAGACGATTAAGCCAGCAGGATGCTGGCGCTCCATCGCTCTCCCCCTAGTTTATTGAGAGAAACCGGAGGATTAAAATGAACCAAGAGCCTCAAGTCGCTGTGGAGCGCATTCTGGAGGATGAAAGCCTCACCGCCGAGCTGGTCGATCCGGCCGCCACGACCTTGCTCGATTGGGGCGTGAAGCAGGCGGAGGCCATCGCGCGGCGCTCAGGGGCCCAAGCTGAGCTGGACACACGCCTCAACGCCCTCCGGCACATGCTGAAGCGCATCGGGCAGTGCGCCGGTCAATCCCCACCCAAAGCCCAAAACGAGCGGGTGAAAAAGCTGCTGAACCTACTGAATAACATGGAGCAAAACCCGGAGGTTCAGAATGACCAGTAAGACCGAAAAGTCTATATCCACCCGTTTGATCGTAATCGCCCTGATACTCCTCCATGCGCTTGGCCTCTTCATTTGCAAGGAGCTGGGCCTGATCGGTGGGGATCAAGCGGTCAGAGAGAAGGTGAGCGGCGATTGGATAAGCGTCTATTTCACCAGCCCGCGCTATCCCGACGAGGGTGATCACAGCGGCGGGATCGATGAGGACTTGGCCGCGCTGATCGACCGGGCCGAATCCAGCGTGGATCTGGTGGCCTACGACTTCGACCTGGAGAGCCTGACCGAGGCGCTGATCGCGGCCCACCGGCGAGGCGTTCGGGTGCAGATGGTCACCGAGAGCGACAACATTGATGATAACTCCGAGGCCCTGACGCGCCTGGATCAAGCTGGCGTTCCCATCGTCGAGGACGAGCGCAAAAGCGGACTGATGCACGACAAGTTCGCCATAGTCGATGAGCGCTGGGTCTGGACGGGGTCTTGGAATATGACCCAT
This sequence comes from uncultured Anaerolineales bacterium, assembly GCA_964486415.1. Classification (GTDB taxonomy): domain Bacteria; phylum Chloroflexota; class Anaerolineae; order B4-G1; family B4-G1; genus CAZANJ01. The sequence goes on along the minus strand of CAZANJ010000341.1, from coordinate 2,997 downwards.
AACGGTTCCTACCGCAACAATAACAACGCCTTGCTGATCGACTCGCCCGCGCTGGCGGATAATTACAGCGCCGAGTTCGACGAGATGCTCACCGGCGAATTCGGCCCCAGCTCGCCCGCCGATACGCCCCATCCGCGCGTGGTCATCAGCATCGAGACCGAGGAGGGGCAGGAGCGCCAGGTCGAGCTGGAGAACTACTTCGCGCCCGAAGATGAGACAGCGGCGCGGATCATCGAGGAGATCCAGGCGGCCCAGAGCCGCATCCGCTTCATGTCCTTCATTTTCACCAGTGGGGAGATCGCCGACGCGATGCTGGAGCGGGCGCGTGCGGGCGTGGTGGTGCAGGGCGTGGTCGAGAGCCGCAACGCCGAGCGCTCCTACAGCCAACATGAGTACCTGCGGGCCACGGTCCACGACGTGCTTCCCGACGGCAACCCCTACATCATGCACCACAAGGTGATCATCATCGACGACGAGACGGTTATCACCGGCTCCTACAATTTCACCAAAAGCGCCGAGGAGAGCAACGACGAGAATACCCTCATCATCCACGACCCGGAAGTAGCCGCGCTTTTCGTCTCGGAGTTCGGGCGCATCTATGAACAAGCCCGGACGGCGGATTGAG
>CAZANJ010000341.1:0-2272 GCA_964486415.1 uncultured Anaerolineales bacterium | reverse complement strand
ATTCAACATTCAAAGGAGGTTTTAATTGATGACAAGTTTCAGGTCCATTTTTTCCGTCTCCCCTCAGGTCTGGGATCGTTTTGTCACCGAACATCCAGACAGTCATATTTTACAGGTCAGCCAGTGGGGCGCGCTCAAGGCGCGTTTCCGATGGGAGGTCGCGCGGTTGGGACTGACCCAGGCCGGTCAGATGGGCGCCGGAGCGCAGGTGCTCTATCGACAACTACCGTCCGCTCTGGGCCGCCTGGCCTACGTCCCCAAAGGCCCGCTGGTGGATTGGAGCGCCGAGGAGCAGGTGAAAGCTCTACTCGACGCGCTCGATCAGGCCGCCGAGGCACGGGGCGCCATCGCGCTGACCATCGAGCCGAATCTGCCCGACGAAGAGATTCACCGGGAACGGCTGCGTGCGCTCGATTTTAGCCCCTCACCTTTCGGCGCGGTCCAGCCCCGCCGCACTCTGGTGGTGGATCTTTCCCCCGACGAGGATGACGTGTTGATGGCTATGAAGTCCAAGACGCGCTACAACGTGCGGCTGGCCGGGCGCAAGGGCGTGACGGTGCGACCAGCGAGCGAGGATGACCTGCCGACCTTTATCGAGTTGATGGAGACCACCGCCGAGCGCGGCGAATTCGGCATTCACGATCCGGGCTACTACGAGGCCGCCTATCGGCTGTTCGTGCCCCGCGATTGGGCGCGGCTGCTGCTGGCCGAGGTGGAGGGGGAAACGGTCGCGGCGCTGATGGTCTTCGCGCTGCCCCCGCGCTCCTGGTACTTCTACGGCGCCTCCGGCGAGGCCCACCGCGAGAAGATGCCCACCTACCTGCTCCAGTGGGAGGCCATGCGCTGGGCCAAATCGCGCGGCTGCACCACCTACGATCTCTGGGGCGTGCCCGACGAGGAGCGCGAGAAACTGGAGGCGGAGTTCACGGAGCGCAGTGATGGGCTATGGGGCGTTTACCGCTTCAAGCGCGGCTTCGGCGGCGATCTGGTGCGCAGCGTGGGCGCCTGGGATCGAGTCTACGCGCCGCTGCGCTATCGGGCGCTGAAGGCCGGCTACTCGCTGCGGGAAATTTGGCGATGATCGAAGCGATGGAAATCACGGATCACGATCGCTGGAACGCGGCGCTGGCCGAGCTGGGTGACGCCCATCTGCTGCAAAGCTGGGAGTGGGGCGCTTTCAAGTCGCGCCACGGCTGGCGAGCGACCCGTTATCTCTGGTCGGGCGATGAGCGGCCCCGCGCCGCGGCCTCGATTTTGACCCGCCAAATAGGCTTCCTGCCCGTCGCGGTGATGTACGTGTCCAAAGGCCCCGCGCTTGATTACACCGATGCGCCCCTCCTGGAGCGCGTCCTGGAGCAACTGGAGGGGATCGCCCGACGAGAGCGGGCGCTCTTCGTCAAGATCGATCCTGACGTGCGGGTCGATAGCGCCGAGGGTGAGGCGGTCGCCGAGATACTGCGCCGTCGCGGATGGCGTCCCTCCGAGGAGCAGATCCAGTTCCGCAACACCGTCCTGCTCGACCTGAGGCCTGAGCCCGACGATCTGCTGATGGGCATGAAGTCGAAGTGGCGCTACAACGTGCGGCTGGCCAAGCGCCGGGGCGTGACGGTGCGCCGGGGCACGCTGGACGATCTGGCGCTGCTCTACGAGCTGTACAAGGAGACGGCCAAGCGCGGCGAGTTCGTGATCCGGCCAGAGGCTTATTATCGCGACGCCTGGGGCGCCTTCATCGAGGCCGGCCTGGCGCAGCCCCTCATCGCGGAGGTGGCGGGAGAAGCGGTGGCGATGGTGATCATCTACCACTTTCCTTCGACTTCGCTCAGGACAAGGGGGAAGCGGGCCTGGTACATGTACGGCGCTTCCCGCGAAGCTCACCGGGACAAGATGCCGAACAACCTGCTCCAATGGGAGGCGATGCTCTGGGCCAGGGAGAAGGGCTGCACGGTCTATGATATGTGGGGTGCGCCGGACGAGCTGGACGAATCGGACCCGATGTGGGGCGTCTATCGCTTCAAGAAAGGCTTCGGCGGGGAGTTTGTGCCGCACATCGGCGCCTGGGATTATCCAGCCTCGCGCCTGGGCCATTGGCTCTACACCGTCGCGATGCCGCGCGTGCTGGCGGCGATGCGACGACGGTACTGGGAGCAGTCTGACGCCGACTGATGGAACTTTTTGCCTCATTGGGACGTCCAATACATGATGCGCCATAGCGTGGATTAAGTACTTCGCAAATACTCAGATGTCCGCTCAGACGCTGGGTTACAAACCGTTC
>CAZANJ010000340.1:0-4029 GCA_964486415.1 uncultured Anaerolineales bacterium | reverse complement strand
GGGGGCAAGCCAATGATACACAAATTGTCGAAAGTAGCTCAGCGGCTGATTGCAGTGATACCGTTTATGTCCATCATCGGCATCCTATCATTCCCCATTCCTCATTCTCCATTTTTCATTCTCCATTCATCATTCTCCATTCATCATTCTCCCGTCGTCATCAACGAGCTTCAGTACCACCCCCTCTCCGATGACCACGGTGAGGAGTACATCGAGCTCCACAACACCGACACGGTCACGGTGACGCTCGCGGGCTGGAGTTTCAGCGATGGCATCGACTATACCTTCCCCGTCTCCGCCTCCATCCCGCCGGGCGGCTATCTCGTCGTCGGTCACGACCCCGCCACCGTCGAGGCGCTCTACGGCATCAGCGGCGTGCTCGGCCCCTTCGAGGATGGGCGGCTGGCCAACGAGGGCGAACGGGTGGCCATCCAGGATGATCTCGGCGACTTGGTGGACGAGGTGACCTACGATGACCATCTGCCCTGGCCCGAGCCGCCCGACGGCGACGGCCCCTCGTTGGAGCTGATCAACCCCGCGTTCGACAACGATGGGTACTGTGCTTGGGGCGCCAGTGCAGGTCCTTCGACAGGCTCAGGAGATAACTTGGGCACGCCTGGCGCCCAGAACAGCATCTACTCGACCGACAACATCTCCCCTTGCCTCACCGATGTGGCTCACTCGCCCACCTTCCCCACCTCCAGCCAGCCGGTGACCGTCACGGCCCGGGTGGATGACGTCGGGCTCGCGGCTGAAGATTCGGACACGTCAGTCACGGTGACGCTCCATTATCGCCCGGAGCTGACCGCCGATTACGTGACGCTGCCGATGACGAGAAGCCAAGCTTCTGAGAATTTCTACAGCGCCGTCATCCCGCCCCAGGACGACGGGCTGTATGTCGAGTTCTACGTCAGCGCCGTCGACGCCGAGGACGCCATGCGGCTGGCGCCGGAGGACGCGCCGGGCACGATCTCCGAGGAGACCGGTAACCCGCTCACCATCAGCTACCTCTACCAGGTGGAGGACACCTCGCCGCCCACCGGCACGCTACCCATCTACCGCCTCATTTTCACCCAGGAGAATTGGACCGAGTTGACCACGCGCGATCTCTTCTCCAACGAGCGGCTGGACGCGACCTTCGTCTACGCTGCTTCGCTTACTGACGAGGTTTTCTACAACGTCGGCGTGCGCTATCGGGGCGAGAGCACGCGCGATGTCTGGCCGCGGCCTTACCGCATCAATTTCCGCGACGAGCAGGAGTTCCAGGAGCGGGAGCGGGTCAATCTGGTGGGCGACGCGCTAGGGCGGGAGGCGCTGGCCCACGATCTCTTCCGGCGCGTTGGGCTACCCAGTCCGGAGACGCAGTTTGTGAGGCTCTATGTCAACGAGAGCAGGCACGGCGATTACCTCGACGTCGAGCAGGTGGACAATGAGTTCCTGCGGGCCCATTTCCCAGAGGCCGATGCGGGCCTGGGCAATCTCTATCGCGGCTTCGATGGCGCCGACCTGAGCTATCGCGGCCCCGACCCCGAAAGCTACCGCCCCTACTACCTCAAGGAGAACAACGAGGAGGCCGACGATTACTCCGACATCATCGCCCTGACCGACGCGCTGACCAACAGCCCCGACGGGAGCTTCCGCGCCGAGGCCGAGTCGGTGGCCCATATGCGCCAGTGGCTGCGCTGGTTCGCGGTCCAGGCGGTGCTCGATAATCACGAGGGCGCGCTGTGGATCGGCATTGGCGACGATTATTTCCTCTACCGCTGCCCGGCAGTCGAGGGCTCATCCCTCTGCGATGACCGTTTCCTCCTCATCTCCTGGGACCACGACGGCACTTTCACCGATCCCAGTCATTCCATCTGGGAGCCCGAATGGCTCGGCCCGCCGATCGTGAGTCGCATCTTGAACTACCCCGATTTCACCCGCTGGTATTACCAGGAGATCGCCGCGATGGTGGAGAATGAGTTCTCCCTGGCGGAGATGGAGCCGCGCATCGACGCGCTGCCGGAGGTGGTCAGCAGCGCGGATCGGGAGTGGCTGCGGCAGTATGTCACCGCCCGCATCCCGGCGCTGCTGAATCAGATCCCCGATACGAGCCTCTCCATCAGCACCAACGCCGGGGAGGACTTCTTCACGGAGGCTGAGGAGGTGACGCTGGAGGGGAACTGTTCCCCGCTGCGGGACCTTATGGTCAACAGTGATGAAGTTGGTGTGGAGTATCCCACCGCCACGAGCTGGCGCTACACGAGCACGCTCCCGGCCCGCGATAACGTCTTTGTAGTCAGCGATGGGCTGGTCACGCGCACCATCACCGTTTACCGCGACCTTTTCCAGGGCGGCGATCTGGAGGAGAGTGTCACGCTTCCCGGCAGCGCCCAGGCATATCAGATCAACGAGAACATCCTCGTGCCAGCCGGCCTCACGCTGACGGTCGAGTCGGGCGCGGCGCTCCAGTTCAGCGCCGACCGTTATCTGCGCGTGAATGAGGGCGGGCGGCTGTTGATAGAGGGAAGCGCCGCGCAGCCCGTCATCCTTACGGGACAAAATGGCGCCTACTGGGGCGGCATCCTGCTCGACCGCACGCAGGCGGACAACCGCATCTCCCACGCTGTGATCGAATACACCCATAAGGTGATCGAAAATCCGCGCACTCACGGCGTCTCGGCCTACGGCGCGCGGGTGACCATCGCCGATAGCATACTGCGCCACACCGATTCCAGCGTCGCGGTCCAGACCTATCCCTGGTTTGGGCGCGAGCCGACGATCTACTTGCTGCGCAACGAGATCTACGACATCGGGAGCGACGCGGTGCACGTCACCGGCGGGTACGCTTTCCTGCAAGGCAATCACATCTACGACGTCGAGCGCGGCGTCTATCCGCTGGAGGGCATCCAGGTCAGCGATATGATCACGCCGGCGCAAGTGCTGGATAATCACATTCACGACACCTCCGACGAATGTCTCGACCTGAACGACGCTTCGGCCATCATCGAGCGCAACGAACTGCACCATTGCGCGGACAAGGGCATCTCCATCGGTCATCCCTCATCCACGACGCTGGTGAACAACCTGATCTATGCCTGCGTCGGTGGCATCGCGGTCAAGGACAGCGCGGTCTCCCACATCATCAATAACACGGTCACCGATTGTGAATATGGACTCTCTCTGTTCGATCACGAGGGTGGAGGGGGCGGCGTCGCCACGCTGGTCAACACCATCCTCTGGGGCAACGGGACGAACCTCTCGCTGGACGCGCTCTCCGTCGTCACCGTGACCTATTCTGATGTGGGGCTGAATGGAAGATTGGTTCAATCTCAGAAATTGAACCAATCTGGAGTGGGGAATGATGTCTGGCCCGGCGAGGGGAACATCAACGTCGATCCGCTTTTCCGCGCCCCGGAGAGCGGCATCTGTCGCCTGCGGGAGGATTCGCCCTGCGTGGACACGGGAACTTCAGCCGGTGCGCCAGACGTGGATCTGCGCGGTGTCTATCGGCCCCACGGCGCGGGGTACGACCGAGGGGCACACGAGTTCTTCGAGTATTTCTCCTGCTACCTGCCGCTGCTTTTGAGAGAGTAGACCCTCACCCTAACCCTATCCATCGCAGGGAGAGGGAACCTGAGTCTTTCTGGGCAACGTGACGACAAATTCATTCCCTTCCAGTTTTATCGTGGGGCGCTTGCCGGTGACCTGCTGAACGCGGGCGATCACGCGCGGGATCCCGCTTCCGGCGTCGGTCACCAGCCCCATACGCAGGAAGAGATTGTAGATGGTGGGATTGCGCAGGACGTGAATACCCAGGGGAAGGGCTTCCAGCGTCACCGTGTTGGGCAATTGACCGGGCGAACGAATCTCCACGCGGTCGTCGAAGATGAAGAGACGAATAGGCGCCTGGATCGTGTAATCTCGATGACTCATAGCGTTGACCAGAACTTCACGCAGGGCCTCCATTGGCAACTCAGGTATCGCTTCCGGTTCCAGGTTGCGGATACGGTGAGGTGCAGGTAAGTGAACGTTCAGGAAGCGCAT
>CAZANJ010000339.1:0-4035 GCA_964486415.1 uncultured Anaerolineales bacterium | reverse complement strand
CTCCGGCGCTATCGCCGTCAGCGCGTCCAGCAGCGCCTCCGGCGTTTGCCCACCGATCACCCGCGCGATTTCCCGTCCATCGTACACGTGCTTCCGCAGCCGGAAGAAATCGTCGAACAGGTAGCTGATGGACTGGCACAACGCTTCATCCGGCTCACCTTGCCAGACGGGAAGCCCGGTGCGTACCACCTCGATCCGATCCCAGAAACATTCGCCAAAGCCGGGCGGGCGCTCCTGGGGCGGCCCCTGCGCGATCGCCAGCCAGGTGTAGAGCGCCAGGGCCAGTTCCGCGATCGGCATTCCCAGTTGCTTTTCCAGCCTTTGCCTCACCATCTGATGATAGTCGGCGGCAGCTTGGATAAGGGGCAACAACCGCTCCTCCGAGGCCAGGACGGCGATGAGCGCTTTCCTATCGTCGCCCGTCGCCTCGGCGAAGTCGTAAAGTCGGAACGCTGTCAGACCAATATCTCGCGTCACGCGGATCCCGTCGCCCTCGTCCACATCCTCCAGGATAATAGGAGGACGGACGCTCAGATAGACCTTGTGCCAGCGCAGCACCCTATGTGGGCGGGCTATGTCGGGGGCGTGCAGCGGTCGCACCGGTTGAGCCGTCCGCAGCCAGCGGGAGATGCCCTTGCGCAGTTGCAACAATGACTGGCGATTGACTGTTTCGCCGTCCAGCCAACTCTTGATCGCCGCTCTTCCGGGATCATTCAGGGGTTCCGGTGAGGAGAATGATTCCAAAGACGTGCGCGAACGACGCAGCGGCTCCGCCAACAACGTTATGGGTCGGGACGGCCCTCCGAAAGCAGCCACCAGATCGGCCGGCAGCGTCACCCGATGATCAGACGTCGAGGGGCCATAAAACTCCGCCACCTGGGCCAGGATTTCGTCGTCGGCCTCGACGGCGGTATCCGGCTCGGCGTATCGTCTCAGCGTTGCCAACAGATCACCGCCATTGCCCACAACTGCCAGTACTTCGCGCAAATGCCGCAGGAAGTAGCGCACCTTCCCCTTGCCCTCCGGCAACCCTCGGAACAGACGCTGCAAAAGAGCCCGATTGAAGGGGGCCAACAACGCTCCTTTACCGTTGCTGCCCAGACCCGCGCACCGACCTTGCTCAGGACAAGCCGCGCACGCCCAACCGTTGTGCTCTCGATAGGCCGCCAGATACCGACCCGCGAAGGTGGCGCAGGTCTCCTCGGTGAGAAAGTAAGAGGCGTTCCCCTGCACGTCCGAGAGCCACAGCTTCTCCACCCGGTCGTCCACGGTGTCCAGGTGGGTGATGCGCTCGAGAAGCTCCCCTCCTCGCTCGCCCGCCGAAAGCGCCGCCGGCGTCAGGCCCAGCACCACGTCCCAATTGCCGCTGTCCAGCGTGATGAAGTAATCGAGCAAGTCGGTGGCAAAGAGATTGAGCGACTGCACCAGGTCATCGACCAGCAATATCGGGCGTATGCCTCGCCGCTCCAGATCATCGGCGATACGGCTCAGCGTATCCGGCAGGTACTGGCCCTCCATCAGATGCTCGCGGAAAGCGGTCAGCAGGTGATGGCGGAACTGCTCGTAGTCCAGGGGCACGGGCAGTGCCGTCTCGGATTTTAATTCGTCCAGGTCCTCTCGTGTCAATAATGTTATCGGTTTGCCCGTGTTCGGATCGGACTTCTCCAGAGTCGCAAGACTGCGGGCGATGTGCGGATGGATCCAGTCCAGCAACCGATAGTAGAGAGCGTTGATCTGCTCATCGGCGTCGAGGCAGCGCTCCAGCGCCGTGAGGAGCAGCAGCTTGGAAAGCGTCCGCGGCTTTTGTCGCGCATTCTCCCACCGTCGCCGGGTTGCATCGGTGAAGTAAGCATCCGAGAGCAGATGATGGAATCGCTCGGCGATGTGCATCACGTCCAGCTCGGTGCGTGGTATGCGCACGGTGAACTCAGCCCGCGCCGGGTCGCGACGCGTGATCATCACCTGTAGCCACTTCATAAACTCCGACTTGCCGGAGCCGGCCGCGCCGTAGAGCACAAAGACCCGATTGCCCGGCTGAAGGCCCGACGTGGTCAAGATCTGATCCAGGAGCATTGCCTCCTCGATGGTCTCCGCTGGATGTCCCGGAGGAAAGCGGCGCAGCGCGACGGGGAAATGGGTCGCCAGGAATACATCCTCGCCGATCTGATAGCGCTGATCTGCGGTGGTGGCGAACACACGTAGCCCAGGCTCGCCCAGGCAAGGCCACAGGTCGCTAGTGATTTCCATCTTCGTTTCCCTTCCGGGCGATGCCTTTGTAGCGCCGGCGTCCGAAGTAGGAGCGCGTCGGCGAATCTTGCAGCGAGAACAGGTCGACTTCCCCTCGTTCGATCAGATGGAGCAAGGGAGCTTTCACTGCCTGGGCCATACCGCCATCAACTCTGGCGTAGGGAAGAACGAGAGCGAAGCAATCCTCCAGGAAGGACTGTAGCGTGCCTTCTTGCCTATTCCACTCAGCCAGAATAGATTTTACTAGAGATGGACTATAGGCACACTGGAATCCACCAGGCAGCCGACGCCCTACGCCCAGAAAGGTCATCACGCGCTTCCAGGCGCCGACCTTCTCCTTGCTGAGCCCACCCGCTTCCTCCGCGGCTCGCAGTTGATTGGCTTCAGCGTGGAGGTCCGCCACAAACAGTCGATCTGGCCTGATGAACAACTCGGTCAGGAGAAGGGTGTAGAGGGGATCAAGTGGATGATCGGGTGACGATTCGCACATCTCAAGGCGGCGCATTCCTTGGAGTACTTGGACGGCGAAAGATGTCTCGCTTGCTTGCGCGGAGACGCAATAGCCGCTTGCCTCGTCAAGCATAAGTGCAGACTCTAGAAACGCCAGTGCATCATCTATGCTTTGCGTCGAGGGAAGATCGCCATCCGGTTGGCGAGCGATGAAGGCGGCTTGGACATCCTCTCTTTCAGGCTGAATACCTTCGACATTACGTTCGGGGACGTAGCGATAGACTGCTTCCAACTCAGGGCCATAGACGGTTCTGAAGAGCATTCCTGTCACCTCGATGTGATGGAGTCTGTGGAGTCTGTGCGGACCGCTTTCTGTGCTTGACGGTGAGGTTCGACTATGATACCATCTTGCTCACATCAGTCAAGTTCTCAATTGCGAACAAGGTGGCGACCGATGCGCTTCTATGTCAGTTGGTATCCCGGCGATCCCTGGTATCCGCGCTATGAAGATGACTGCGCGATGCTGATCAGTGTCTCGTCGGTCAGCCAGGTATGGTCACTGGGGGAGTTCGATAAAATGCCACGTTACTTGATGCTCGATAGCGGGGGATACCGTTACGCCAGCGCTCCGGGAGAGCGCCCCAACCCGAAGGAGATCTTCGAGCGACAGTTGCGCATCATTGAGGAACACGAAGTGGAGACCATCTTGTGCGCACTGGATTATCCAATCATAGATCCAGGCGCGAGTCCCAATCAGAAGGATCGACACATTGATCAACCCGCCGCCTATGCCTACGAGCTCAAGGCTCTGATGGACCGATATCACGTACCTGACTACGTTGGTGGGATGGGTATCGTTCAGGGATATGATGCTTCCTCGATGGCCTATTGCGCCCATCGCTTGCAAGCCGTTGGCCTTAATAACTATGGGCTGGGTTCGCTGGCTCCACTCAAGCATCCGGAGGAGATTCTTGAGCGCGTCGAAGCGGTTATGGAAGTGTTAGGGCCAGATCTGCACATCTTCGGCGTGAGCGCCATCGAGACGGTGACGGCCTTACGCGATTTGGGCATCCGCTCGGTAGACTCCTCTCGCCCGGCCAAGGCCGCGATGTACAACCAGATCTTCTATGGTCCGCCCTTTCGCCACTTCTCGATCGCGGAGAGTGAAGATCACGTAGGGCTTGCTATGTCATCAGACCGGAGGCTGAGCGAGCCTTTGCCGTGCGATTGCCCCGCGTGTGGCGGGGAAGCCAATCCCGACGTTTTGAAACTGGGCAAGCGTGACTATATAGCGTTGCGGACGCTGCACAACTACTGGCACCTGAAGCGGGCTTTGCT
>CAZANJ010000338.1:1821-4039 GCA_964486415.1 uncultured Anaerolineales bacterium | reverse complement strand
GATAATCCCTCAGCAACCAGATTCCCCCCTTCCAGCACAGCAGACCTGCGACAGCCTCCCGCCACTTATCATCGGACGACAATGCGATCCTCGAAGGGCCGACCCTCGGCGCCAAGCACCTGCCAACGCTCACCGGTCTTGGGATCGTAGAGGCCGAGCTCGACGGCAAGATCATCCGCAGCGACATCGGCGGGGAGCGCGAAGCGGTGGACCTGCACGAATTGATCTCCGGTACGAAGCGTTAGCGGATCCACCCAGAGGCCATCGTCGATGACGAGCGCGTTTCCGTCGCCGTCGAGGAGATGGGCGAAGACGTGCAACCTCGGCCCGGTGTAGACGCCCGGCGGGGGCGGGTTGGCGACGACGGGCATAGGCGGCAGGTCCAGCGGCGCAACGACGCGCCAGCGCGTGAGCAAGCTGATCTCCCGCTCAGCAGAGGGCAGGGCTTCATCCAGCCAGCAAACCTCGCTCAGCGTCAACCCGTTTGAGTAGGGAGTAGGGTGATCCTGCAAACTCGCAGAATCGCAGACTTGCAAATTTGCAACCTGTAACTTGCAAACTTGCAAACTTGCAGCTTGCAACTCACAAACTTGTAGATAGTCCGAGGTGAACGCGGTCGGGGTGGGCCAGAAGGTGAGCAGGACGGGGAATGTCTCCGCACCGGCGGCCCAGACCAGCGCTCGCTCTGGGTTGAAGAGGCGCATGGCGACGTCATCCCGTCCCACGTCAGTGCTCAGCGCCAGCCGATCCCAAGGCCCCAGAAGGGCGCTGGAGACGGCGACATCGCCGATCTCCGGATGGGCTTCCAGATAACGAGCGGCTTCGCGATAATCGGCGCGGTAGAGTATGCGCACCATATCCTGTCGGGGCCAGACGAAGAAGTAATCGCGGAGGTCACGGACGGCGATGAATGACAAATGACAAATGACAGGTAGAATGACAAATGACAAATGACAAATGACAAATGATAAATGACAAATGACAAATGACAAACGACGTATGACAAATGACAAACGACGTATGACGCATGACGAAAGTTTCGTTCGGAGCCAACGGGAGAATTCGGTGAGGGCGAGGGCGGGGAGGATGTAGACGACGGGCTGGGCCAGTATGGTGTGGCTCAGGCTAGCGGGCGGGATGCTGATGAAAGCGGGCAGCAGTCCCAAGGCTAGCCAGAGGAGCATGAGAAAATAGCGCGGCTGTCGCCAGCGGTAAAGACAAAGCGCGACGCCGCCCCAAAGGAGCGCCCCGCCGAACAGATTGAACACCGGACGGTCGGCGATGTTGTAGAGCCATTCCGGGTCACCGGTGGCGTGGAACATGCCCAAAGTCTTCCAGGTGTTCTCCAGCAGCGGGCGGGGATTACCGTCGCGCAGTTCGCGCAGCGGCAGGGCCAGCTCAGAAAGGCGTGCGTCGGCCCCGATGCCCTGGGCGGCCTCACTGCTGCGCCCCCGCGCGATGGCGATGCCCAGCGGCGCGGCAGTCAGGAGAAAAACGGTCATCATCACTGCCAGCGACAGGACGAAATTACGCAGATGGGCGGGCGTGCGGGATCGATCACGCGGCTGGGCCGTAAGCGCGCGGTTGAGCGCCAGGTAAGCGGCGAAGAGTATCAGCAGCAAGGGCAAAAGACGGGAGGCGGTGTAGGTGTAGAGACTGAAGCCGAGCAGTAATCCGGCGGCGAGTGGGTTGAGGTTGAGGTTAAGGTTGAGGGTTAAGGTGTAGGGGCAATCCCTTGTGGTTGCCCGTCCAGAGGATTGAGAAGGGCGAATAACGGGTGAGAATGATCGCAATAAGAGGAGCACGAAAGCCAGGGCGAACGCGGGTGTGCTGATATGCCGCATGCCGAAGCGGCTGTACATCAGCGACCAGAAGGAGAAGGAAAGGCTCAGCGCGGCGACGACGGCGGTCGTGCGCCCGAAGAGACGACGGGCCAGGGCATAGGTCAGCGCGACGGTGAGGGTGCCAAAGGCCGCGGAAAGGAAATGGGCGCTCAACACATTGAAGCCCAACACGGCGAGAAGGCCAGCGTGCAGGTAATGGTAAAGGGGTTCGTGGCCCGACGCGCCGGTGAAGTAGAGGGGGAAGCGGCCCTCCAGGAGCTGCCCGGACAGCGTGTAGAGATTGATCAGTTCGTCATCGCGCCAGCCGGGGGGCACTTGCTCCAGGCAGCAGAGGCGCAGGCCCCAGGACAGAATACAAATGACAAATGACAAAT
>CAZANJ010000338.1:0-1721 GCA_964486415.1 uncultured Anaerolineales bacterium | reverse complement strand
AATGACAAATGACAAATTACGAATGACAAAGAAACTCGGTTTCCTAATCTGGGATTTGCTCATCGGTCGATGAGCTCCAGCGGCGGCAGGAGGAGGCGGTCGTCTACGCCTCCGCCTGCGGCTTCGGAGACATTCGAGAGAATTGGCAAGCGGGTAAAATCGTCGGGGTCGTAGAGACCGATGGCGGGCACCAGACGATGGGAAATCGATGGCACATCGGGCGGCGACGACAAGTGATGCAATTGCACAAAGACATCGCCCGTATGCCAGTTCCAGGCCGGCGCGTCGAGCCGATCTTCCTGTGCCACAATATCGCCATCGGCGTTGAGGAGATGGGCGAAGATTACCACGGCACGCCCATATCTGTGGGAGGGCACCGCGCCCAGAGCATCTGGGTCGAGCACGCGCCAGGTGGTGGCCAAAGTGATCGTATCCCCTGGCGCGACCTTGGCGGGCAGATCGTAGGCCAGAAGTTCCACCGCCCCGCCGAAGTTCACGGGCAACTGCAAGGCTTCATTGGCACTCGTCGAGCTCAGGAAGTTGGTGAGCGAGTCATTTGGACTCCAGACAAAGACATCAAAATAGGGGGCGACATCGTCGGGGCGAAGCTGGACGCGCTCGATGCGCTGTAGGTCAATGCACCGGGCGAAGTAGGGAGCGAGCGGTGTGCTGGATGGGAGGATGAACAAGCCATCAGCCGCATTCGGTGTACCACCGGCCTGAAGAGCCGGTGCTGGGAAAACCAGCGCACGACGGGCGTCGAACCAGCGTATGGCCGAAGGTTCAGATGACGCCCCAATGGGATCACATCCGCGTTGACGCAATCGCATGCCGGCGATGAAGGGATCGAGAGGCAGATCGGGGAATGGCGAGGAGAGCGCTACGGGGCCGCTGTGTTCCGTCTCGTTCAGGTAATCCGTGATCGCCGCCAAGTTGTGGAAATAAGCGGCGCGGGTCTCCGGGGATTGTCCCCAGCGGACGAAATAATCGTAACCGGTGGAAGCGGCCACCACTCCCAGCCAAGCGACACATCCGGCAGCGAACAGTCTGACCCAACGGCGCCCGAAGCGAGAGGCAATGGTGCGCCCCACCTCGACGGCGCCCAGAGCGGGCAGGGTCATAATCGGCGCCTCGGCGGCCTTACTGTGCAAGGTGCTGGTCCACTCACCGAGGATCAGCGAAGGCGTGATGCCCATCACGAGCCACATCAGGACGAAGGCGTAGGCCGGTTCTCGCCAACGGTAGAGGCACAGCGCGATGCCGGCGTAGAAAAACAGGCTGACTACGGGATCGAAGATGGGACGCCCCGGCAGGTTGTAGGTGACGAAGGTATCGCCACGGATGCTGAAGGTTCCCAATGCACTAAGGCAATTACTCAGCAGAGGCCCCAGATCGCCCTGGATGGCGGCCTGCAATGGCCCGGATAGGGTGCGTGATCGGCCCCAGGCGGAGGAATCGAGCAGGTGGGGAGCGGCCAACAGCGCGACTAAAACCAAAGCACCGGCGAACCAGACCAGGCGGGAGCGGAATCGAGACGGGGCGCAGAGCAGCAGATAGATGAATAAAAGCACCAGGGCCGCCGATGCCGCCAAGGCCGCCTCGTAGACGTAAAGGGAGGCGGACAACAGGAGAGCAAATAATCCCCAGGCCCACTCATTCCCATCATCCAGAGCGCGCCAGAGAAAGTAGGTCGCAGCGGTGAAGAGCGCCGGCGCCGGCGC
>CAZANJ010000337.1:0-4044 GCA_964486415.1 uncultured Anaerolineales bacterium | reverse complement strand
ACTGGGTCCGTGGAGGCATACTGCTTCTCTCCGGCTGCCTCGCGAACCTGCGTGCGCCCTTCAGCCGGCTCTTCGGGTGAATTATCCGCCTCCCTTTGCCTCATCACGCAGCGCACGCGGCACCGCTGACCAAACAACTCACTGAGCACGTCCTCCACAATTCTTCTCTTCTGATCCTCCTCGACCATGCGGCGGTGGAACTGATGGCTGAATCCCAATACGACCACATCATTCTCAATATCCACCGGCTGACAGGAACGCACCAAAGCCTCCAGCGATAGGTCAAGTGGACGCAAGGCGTCCATAACATTGGACCAATTCCTCCGCAACACATCCAAATTCAAGGAGCCCTCAAGCGATGAGGTTTCTGAATAGACAGGCTCAGTTTCCCGAACCTTTTCCTTCCTAGCCGTCGATTTCGATTCTACTTCAGGCCCGCCGGCCTCAGTTTTGGCTTTAGGCGCGACCCTCGCAGTAGCGCTCGCCGCCGTGGCCTGGCGCGGAGGTTCTGGCTCGGATGATAGGATAGCCTCGATGAAGGCCATCTCCAAAGGCAACTGTGGCTGCCATCCCCGCTGAGCTTCGGAGGAAGCTTGATTGAAAAGACGCACCGCCTGGGTCAACGCTCCACGCGAGAAATTCGAGGCCCGCTCCTCTAGCTTGGGCCGCTGCTCGTCCAGGATATAGGGGGGAAGTATGCCGGACTCCAGACGCAGGAGCAACAAGGTCCGCAGGTGCTCGACGATCTGTCGCGCGAGCTGGCGCGGGGCAGTGCCTTTATCCACGGCAGAGTTGATGGCGCTCAGACCACGAGAGGCATCATGATGGGCCAAGGCATCGGCGATTTCCACTATGGTCTCGTCGGTGCCCGTCCCCAGCGCGGCCTGCATCTCCTCGACTGTGATGCAACCATCATTATAAGAAGCGAGCTGATCCAGCAAACTCTCAGCATCCCGCATGCTGCCGGTCGCATGACGGGCGATCAGGGTCAAAGCCTGTCTCTCTATCTGGATGTTTTCCCGACGAGCCATCCACTCCAGGCGCTCGATGATCTTGCTGGCGGGAATGCGGCGAAACTCGAAGCGCTGGCAGCGTGACACTACAGTGGCCGGGATTTTATGTGGCTCAGTAGTCGCCAAGACGAAGATGGCGTGCTCAGGCGGCTCCTCCAAGGTCTTGAGCAAGGCATTGAAGGCCGCGTTAGAGAGCATGTGCACCTCGTCGATGACGTAAACCTTGTAACGCGCCTCATTGGGACGGAAGCCGACCCGCTCCCGCAGATCGCGCACGTCGTCAACCCCCGTGTTGGAGGCCGCATCGATCTCGATCAGATCGAGCAGTCGGCTCTCGTTGATCGCCCGACAGATAGTGCACTCATTGCAAGGTCGCTGCTCCTCTTCTGGAGCCAAACAATTGACCGCCTTCGCCAACAGACGCGCCGTGGTGGTCTTGCCCGTCCCACGCGGACCGGCAAAGAGATAAGCGTGATGGATGCGCCCGGAGATGAGGGCATTTCGCAAAGTGCGAACGACGTGCTCTTGCCCCACAACTTCGTCGAAGGATTGCGGGCGCCATTTCCTGTACAAAGCCTGAACCGCCATGAAAGAACCTCCTCTTGAAATTAGTGTCATAAGTCTAACATTGACGTTCAAGAAAGGCAAGTCAGTTGAAGATAGAGGAAGATGTGCTATAATTCAACCAACACAAAGGAGGCAGAAAAAATGTTATCACAACTTGGCCCATGGGAATTGATAATCATCCTGGTAATCGTGGTGCTACTCTTCGGCGTAGGGCGACTATCGAAAATCGGTCGCGAGCTAGGAGAAGGCATCCGAGAATTCCGCAAAGGACTGGAAGGCGAAGAAACTGCAGAAAAGGCAGAGGAAGAGGCATAAGTAACATAGACCTGACAGGGTTACAACAGCATCGTAAAACCTGTCAGGTCTTGAAGGTTCACAGTTTGACAGAAATTCAAATTTAGTGTATAAGTAATCAGATCCCCCCCTCTCTGCACCAAGGTTGTTAAAAAATCAATAAACTTCCGACTCGCTTCGTCCCCCAGGGGACGAGCGAGCGAAAAGGTGCGAGGAGCAATTCTCGCGCCCGCCATGATTGCAAAGGAGGCACTTCCTGGCCGAAATCGACCAGGTGGCCTCCTTTTCTTGTTTCTAGGCCTAGCCATACATAAACCCTTTCCATACATAAACCTTTTAAGGAGGTATTGCAAATGGCGAAAATCCTTCGCGTCAATATGACCGACCGTACCGCCACCTACGAGGAAGCACCCGAGAAGTACGCTCACCTTGCAGGTCGCGGCCTAACATCCTCGATGATCTACGAAGAAGTAGATCCCACGTGTCATCCTCTGGGTCCCAACAACAAGTTGGTCTTTGCCCCCGGACTCCTCACCGGCACTGTCGCCCCCACGTCGGGCCGGGTCTCGGTGGGCGGCAAATCTCCCCTGACCGGGGGCATCAAGGAATCGAACGCCGGTACAAAATGGTCCCAGCAGGTCGCCAAGTTGGGCCTCAAGGCCATTGTCATTGAGGGCCATCCCGAGGATGACGGTTGGTGGGGCTTGCACATCACCAAGGACGGGGCCGAGTTCTTCGAGGCCGATGAGTATGCCGACCGCAGCCTCTACGAAATGTCCCCCTCTGTCTTCGAGCGCTTCGGCGAGGGCGTTGGCATGGCCACCATCGGTGTGGCTGGCGAGAAGAAGATGACGATGTCCGGCATCTGCTTCAACGATACCGAGAACCGCCCCAGCCGCTACTCTGGACGCGGCGGCCTCGGCGCGGTGATGGGCAGCAAGGGCCTCAAGTTCATCATCGTCGATGACACCGACGCCCCAGGCGTGGAGATTGCCGACAAGGATCTCTTCGATCAGGGGCGCAAGAAAATGCTGAATGCACTCCGCACCCACGACATCACCAAGCCGAAGGGCGGCCTAAACACTTATGGTACGGCGATTCTGGTCAACATCATCAACGAGGCCGGTGCTTACCCCACCCACAATTTCCGCGAGGGCCGCTTTGAGGGCGCCGCCACCACCTCCGGTGAGGCCATCTTCGAGGGCAACCAGGAGCGCCTGGGCAAGGAGATCTACAACCACGGCTGTCACCCCGGCTGTGTGATCCAGTGCTCCAACACCTGGTTCGACGAGGACGGTGAGGAAATGGTCTCCTGCATCGAGTACGAGACCACCTGGGCTATGGGCGCCAACTGTGGCATCGACGATATGGACACCGTCGCCAAGCTGACATGGCTCTGCAATGATCTAGGAATAGACACCATCGACGCCGGAGACGCCATCGCGGTGGCGATGGACTCCGGGCTGGCCGAGTTCGGCGACGGCGAGACGGCCATCAAATGGCTCGACGAGGACATCCGCGAGGGCACGCCGCTGGGTCACATCCTGGGCCAGGGGACGGAGTTCACGGCCAAGGCATTCGGCAACGAGCGCTCCCCCACGGTCAAGGGCCAGGGTATGCCCGCCTACGAGCCGCGCGGCATCAAGGGCATCGGTATGACCTACGCCATCTCCACCATGGGCGCCGACCACACCTCCGGCTACACCATCGCCCCCGAGATCCTCGCCTGTGGCGGAGACCTGGATCAGTTCGACGCGGATAAGGCGGATGTGGTGCGCGCCTTCCAGCAAACCACGGCCTTCATCGACATGTCCGGGCACTGCCTGTTCATCGCCTTCGCCATTCTGGACATCGCCGAGGGCTTCGAGGGCATGGTCGAGGAGTGTAACGGCATTCTGGGCACCGAATGGACCGGGGATGACGTAACGCGCATCGGCCAGGAGATTCTGGATAAGGAGCTGGCCTTCAACCGCGCGGCCGGCTTCACCGAGGCGGACGACCGCATACCGGAGTTCATGCAGTACGAGAAACTCCCGCCGCACGACGTAGTCTGGGACGTGCCGAATGAGACGCTCGACGCCGTGTTCGGGAAGTAGCGTCCGATATCAGACAAGAAACCAGGTTTATGCCGCTGCGCTTAATAAACCTGGTTTCTTTTGTTCCCTCTCCC
>CAZANJ010000336.1:1749-4061 GCA_964486415.1 uncultured Anaerolineales bacterium | reverse complement strand
GCCTCTGCTATGAACTCTCCCCAGGCATTGAGAAGGTACTCACAGTGGCTCATTTGATAATGTGGCTAAGGGAGGACCTGACGTCGTTCAGCTCTTTGTGATGTTTCGGCCTCAGCGCTATCGGCGTGGGATGTGTTGCTTTGGGCATTGCTTTTGACGTTAAGCTAACTTGGCGTATAATACGGGCGAATGAGTTTTATGTCAAGATGATTTGCCTGGTGCGTGGGGAGTGGATGGACGGATGGACGAAGCAGCCTTGATCGCCTCGGCACAGCGGGGT
Source organism: uncultured Anaerolineales bacterium (assembly GCA_964486415.1). Lineage (GTDB taxonomy): Bacteria > Chloroflexota > Anaerolineae > B4-G1 > B4-G1 > CAZANJ01. The sequence goes on along the minus strand of CAZANJ010000336.1, from coordinate 3,781 downwards.
AACCTGAATGCCTTCAACGAGCTGGTGTTGGCCTACCAGGATCGGGTCTATAACCTCGCCTATCGCATTATGAGCGATCCGGCCTCGGCCGCCGATGCCGCACAGGAAGCCTTCATCTCCGCCTATCAGCACATCGACGGCTTTCGCGGCGAGTATCCCAGCTCCTTCAAATCCTGGCTGATGCGCATCGTCTCCAACGCCTGCTACGATGAACTGCGTCGTCGCAAGCGTCATCCGATCACCTCCTTTGAGGACTTTGAGGTGGATGAAGAGGCTAACCCAGCGCTGGTCAGCGAGGGCGAGGAGCCGGAGGAGTACGCCGAACGGGAGGAGATGTCGCGCGTGATCCAGGCCGGTATCCAGACTCTGCCCCCGGAACAGCGCGTTACCCTCGTGCTCGCCGATGTGCAGGGATTCAGCTATGATGAGATCGCCGAGGCGACCGATGCGCCTTTGGGCACTGTGAAATCACGGCTGGCGCGGGCGCGGGGCAAGCTGCGCGATTACCTCCGCGAGCAAGGGGAACTTTTACCCGTTCAGTATCGTCTAAGGTAGTAGATGGAGGGAGATAAGGACAGGGGAATGAGGATGTTGCGATTGTTCAGGCGGCGAGAGAGAAAGCGCGATGAGCTGCTTTCGGCATATCTGGATGATCAACTGAGCGGGCCAGAGCGGGAGCGCCTGGAGGCTCGCTTGGCGGATGATCCAGCTCTGCGTGCTGAACTGGAAGCGCTGGATCATACGGTGTCGCTGGTGCGCGGATTGCCCGCCGCTTCGGCTCCGCGCAACTTCATCCTCGCCCCGTCGATGGTGGAAGGTCCGGAGCCCGCTTCCCCTCTGGAAGCGAGATCTACGCGCCGCAGGGCCTGGACCGCTCCCTTGCTGACCGCCGCGACCGTCGCCGTCAGTTTCCTCTTCGTCATCGTCCTGTTCGTCGATCTGCTGCTGCCCGGTATAGGAGGGATGGCCCACGCGCCGGCGGAGGTGAAACAGGTCGAGGAGGCCCCGGAGGCTGTCATGGAAGCTCCCGCTGAGGAGGGAGAGCGGATCGAAGCTCCCACCAGCACTATGGCAGCGGGCCCAACGGCGGAAGCGATGCTCGAAGAAGCTGCGCCGCCCCTGGAGCCAGAGAAAGAAGAGGCCGAGGATGAGGCGGATTTAGAGGTGACGTCTGAGGCTGAGCCTTCACCGGCCCCGGCGATGGAGGGGGGCGGCCCGATCACCGAGGCGGCCCGACTGGCTCCGACTCCCGTTATAACCGTGACGGAGGAGCCACCCGAAATACCGACCGTCCCGATTGAGGCTTCCCCGGTGCCGGAGGAGACGGTGGGCGTTGTAGAGGCCGTGCCCGTAGAGCCGGCGGTCACTCCGACCGCTTTCATCAGGGAAGAGGAGGGGCGGCCCTCCTCTCTGGTTTGGCCGTGGCGGGCGCTGGAGGTAGCCTTGGGCCTCATGGTGCTGGGGTTGACATTTATCACTATCCGGGCTTGGCGTGCCCGTCGCTAGGAGGCGTCGATTTGGCCCAACACTTTAAACTGAACTACTGTCCCCAGTGTGGTCACGCGCTCGCGGATCGGGAAGCCTTCGGGCGCGTGCGGCGTTTCTGTCCCGCTTGTGACAAATTCATATTTCGCGAGCATAAAGTGGCCGCCGGCGTGCTCGTCGAGCGGGATGGCGCGGTACTCCTCGTCCGGCGGCGCTTTAATCCCCGTCGGGGGATGTGGTCATTTCCTGCCGGTTTCGTCGATTTCGGCGAGGCTCCCGTTGAAGCAGCGGTGCGCGAGTGTTACGAGGAGACGGGACTGGATGCGGAGATCACCAGCCTGCTCGATGTCATCGCCGCAGATGATTATGGAGACGCCGATCTCGTCATCATCTATCGGGCCCGCGTGGTGGGCGGCGCTTTGAGCCCCGCCGATGACGTGGACCGGGTCGCTTTTTTCCCCCTCGATGAACTCCCCCCCTTGGCTTTCCGCGCCACCCAGATGGCAATTGAAAGAGTGTAGATCCACGGGCGTCCCCTCTCCCTATG
>CAZANJ010000336.1:0-1649 GCA_964486415.1 uncultured Anaerolineales bacterium | reverse complement strand
TCCCCTCTCCCTATGGAGGGAGAGGGTTAGGGTGAGGTTGCCAGCGAGCGACGCCGAATCGCTCCGTGTGGCTTATCCATCCCTTCACCTCCAGCCATTGCAAGTGACCGATGACCTCTGAGAGAGCGAGGAAATAGTTGACCAGGTCGAGGTTGGGGAAGAGCACTTCAACGATCTCGTGTATGGTGAGCGGCTCTTCTTCCAGTATCTCCAGGATGCGGCGGGCCCGTTTCTCGTGGAAGGCCAGTCGCTCTTGGATCAAGGCGCGATGGTCAGTGATGGGCGGTCCGTGACCGGGCAGCGCCAGCGCGACTTCGAGCTGGGCCACGCGGCGCAGTTGAGCCATATACTCCACGAGACGACGCGGGCGCTCAGTCTCGCCCGGTGGGGGCGGCTCGACGGTGGGGTTGGAGGAGACATCCTGCAACAAGTGGTCGCTGGAGATGAGCAGCTGGCGTCGGGATTGGTAGAGGCAGATTAGATCGCCGGTGTGGCCCGGCGTGTGGAGCACGCGCCAGTCCTCTTCGCCCAGCCGGAGCGAATCGCCATCCGTCAGCGAGCGGTCGGGGCGTATCCTCTTGGCGTAATGGCTCATACCCCGTCCTATGCCCGCCAGCTTGAGGATTCTCTTCACCGGCACGCCTGACCAGCGCATCATCTGCCCGTAAAAGGCCATTTGTCGCAATCCGCTCCCGTCGTTCGAGCGGAGGGGGCTGTCGACGTGGGTCACTATCTCGGCGCCCGACTTTTGGGCCAATTCCGCCGCCAGCCCATAATGATCGGCGTGGGCGTGCGTGATGATGATGCGCTCGATCTCCTCGATCCGCCGCCCCGTTTCGGCCAAAGCCGAAGCGAGCGCCTCGCGGGTGGGAGCGTGGTGCGGGCCGGTGTCGATCAAAGTCAGCGGTTCCCCTTCCGCCAGATAAACGTTCACCGGGCCGACGGGGAAGGGTGTGGGCAAGGATAGCGTGTGGAGATAGTTGGGGATTTTGGAAGCGGTCATATCGGTCATAACTTTATGAGCGGGATGAGCGGGCTCAGGGCTTGCCCTTGACGAGGATGGTCCAGCTTCCCTTTTGCACCGTCTCATCGCGCTGGTTGAGGACGACGACGTCGAAGACGACGAAACCCCCGCCCATGCGCGACATTGCCTTTTTCCGCTTAACCTCGAAGCGGGCGCGTATGGTGTCACCGAATTTTATCGGCTTGCGGAACTTCCATTCCAGCGCGGTGAAGGCCTCGACAGTGCCCTCGGCGAAGCCTACGCGGGAAGCCAGCCCGCTGGTAACGGAAAGCCCCAGCAGCCCGTGGGCGATGCGTTCTCCGAACATCGTTTCCTTCGCGAACTCGGCGCTGGTGTGGAGCTGGTTGTAGTCGCCGGAGAGCCCGGCGAAGCGCATCACGTCGCTCTCGGTGATGGTGCGTGCGGGGGTCTCGATGGCGTCGCCGATCTCAAATTCCTCGAAGTAGCGCCCATGTGGTCGAGCCTGGTCGTTCATTTGTTCACTCCTTGGGTGTGGGGTTCAGGTTTCGGGTTTCAGGTTGCAATTCGCAGGTTGCGTGGCTTCGTTTGCTCGCGAATTCTAGCATTTTCAGGTCAGGGGCGCAACTTCACAGTATTTTGGGGATACGGTATAATCCATGTTCCG
>CAZANJ010000335.1:0-4062 GCA_964486415.1 uncultured Anaerolineales bacterium | reverse complement strand
ATCGCGCCGCCGGCCGCGCCCCGCACCGTGTTGTGCGAGAGGGCCACGAAGCGCACGTCCATCACCGGACACTCGCGCAGCCGCCCGACAGTGATCGCCATACCATTGCCCATGTCCCGATCCTTGCGCGGCTGGGGCCGGTCCCGCTCGTCGCGGTAGATGATGGGCGGGCACGGCGCTGAGGGCAAGTTCAGCTTCTGCGGCTGCCCCTCGAACGCGCGCCAGACGGCGATAATCTCGTCCAGGGATGGTTTACTGGCCTTGAACTTCAGACTGACACAGGCCGTGTGCCCGTCGATGACAGGGACTCGGTTGCAGTGAGCCGCGATGCGAAGCGAATCGTGATAGACGAAGCGCCCATCCTCAATCGCGCCCAGGATTTTCAGCGGCTCGCGCTCGGTCTTCTCCTCCTCGCCGCCGATGAAGGGCACCACGTTATCGATCACATCGATGGACGAGACGCCGGGATAGCCCGCGCCGGAGACGGCTTGCAGCGTGGTGACGACGATACTCTCGACCGGATAGCCGGCCGCCATCAGGGCGTAGACCGGGGGCAGGTAGCTCTGCAGGCTGCAGTTGGGCTTGACCGCGATAAAACCTCCGCCCTGGTCCCAGCCCCGGTTCTTCTGCTGGAAGGGGATGATTTCGGTGTGGTGTGGGTTGACCTCTGGGATCAGCATCGGGACGTCGTCGGTTTGGCGATGGGCCGAGTTGTTGGAGATGACGGGCAGGCCAGCGGCGGCGTAGCGCTCCTCCAGCGCCCGCACGGCTGCCTTGTCCATCCCCACGGCGGAGAAGACAAGGTCGCACGCGGCTCTGGCCTCCTCCACCTCGCCCGCGTCCCCGACAGTCAGATCGGCTACATCTTTGGGAATCTCCTCGTCCATTACCCAGCGCCCGGCGACCGCCTCCGCATACGACTTGCCGGCCGAGCGCGGCGAGGCAGCCACATGCGTCACCCAAAACCACGGATGGTCCCTCAGCAGCCGCAGATAATTCTGCCCCACCATTCCCGTCGCACCGATCACGCCCACGTTTATGTTCGTATCACATTTCCCTGGCTTAACCATTAAAACTCTCCTCAATTACGCTTTACGTTGCACGCTTCACTCCGCCTTCAGTATCACCTCGCTGTGGATCTCCCGCACCGCGTTGGCCGCGTCCTCGGCGGCGACGGCCAGGGAGATGCTGCACTCGGACGAGCCCTGGGCGATGGCGATGACGTTGATCTCGGCCTGGGCCAGCGCCCCGAAGATACGCGCCCCGACGCCGGGCGTGGTGCGCAGGCCCGATCCCACCGCGGTGACGATCACCACGTCGTCCATCGACCAGACGCGGTCGATATCCTTCCGCGCCAGCTCCAGTGCCATCTCGTCCTCAATAGCGTTGATGACGGACGTGACCGTCTCGGTAGGAATGAGGAAGGAGATCGACTGCTCCGAGGAGGCCTGGGTGATCATCAGCACGCTGGCGCCCTGGCTGGCGACGGCGGCGAAGGTGCGAGCCGCGATGCCCGGCACGCCCATCATCCCGCGTCCCTCGACGTTCACCAGGCTCAGTCCCTCGATAGCGGTGACTGCCTTGATGGTGCTGGGCGCTGCCTCCGCCTTCTGATTGATGCGCGTGCCGGGGTGTGTGGGGTTGAAAGTGTTCTTGACGCGCAGCGGGATGCCCCGCTCCACGACCGGGCGGATGGTGCGCGGGTGGACCACCTTGGCGCCGAAGTAGGCCAGCTCGCTCACCTCGTTGTAGGAGAGCACCGGCAGCACCTGCGCGTCCGGCACGATGCGCGGATCGGTGGTCATCACACCGTCCACGTCGGTCCAGATCCAGACCTCATCGGCGTCGAGGCAATCGCCCAGAATAGCGGCGCTGTAATCGCTGCCGCCGCGGCCCAACGTGGTGGTCACACCGTCCTCGGTGGCGCCGATGAAGCCGGTCACGATTGGGGCCAAACCCTCGTCCAGCAGCGGCGAGAGCCGCTCGGCGACGCGGGCGCGGGTGGCCTCCATCAGTGGCACCGCATTCTGGAACTTGTCATCGGTGATGACTAACTCGGTGGCGTCGATGGCCTCGCTTTGAGCCCCGCGCTGACGGAGCACGGCGGCCAGGATGCGGGCGTTGATCCGCTCGCCCAGCGAGGTGATGGCGTCCATCGCGCGGGGCGTCACCTCGCCCAGCACGTGGACACTGTGACAGAACGTGGCGAAATCGTCCAGATACTCGTCCACGGTGGCCAACAGTTGCGCCCGCTCGCCGTTGGGATCCAGCAGTTCGTCCACGGCGCGATAATGCTTCACCCGCAGATCGGCGACGATGGCACGGTAGGTCTGGTCATCGCCGGAAGCGGCCGTCAGCGCCCCCTCGGTCAGCGCGTCGGTCACACCGCTCATCGCCGAGACGACGACGGCGAGGCGATCCCAGCTCTCCGCTTGCTCCAAGACGATACCGGCCGTCTGCGCGTGCGCCTCGGCGTTGCCGACCGATGTGCCTCCAAATTTCATAGCTAATGTGGTCATTTCCTCTCCTCCAGTAGGAATAAAACGTATTGCGTCATGCGTCATGCGTCTTACGTTTCACGAATCAAGTCGATAATGTCACCCAGCACACCGGCGGCGGTCACTTCTGGGCCGGCGCCGGGGCCGGAGATCGCCAGCGGCACATCGGCGTAGCGCTCGGTGTGGATAGCGACGTAGTTAGCCGGACCACGCAGTGCGCCCAGCGGGCTGTCCTGCGGCGCGGGGATCAGCCCCACCTCGCCGCCTTCGGGGCCGATGCGGGCCGCATAGCGCAGCGTGTAACCCTCGTCTTGCGCGGCCTCGAAGCGGGCGGCGTATTCCTCGTTCAGCGTCGGCGCGGCGTTCATGAAAGTCTCCGTCGAGACATCGGCGAGGGAATCGGGATAGAGCGCTTCGATGGTCAAATCCTCCATCTCCAGCGGCCAGCCTTGGGGTTCGGCTACGCCCAATCGAACCACTTGTGGTGAGCCAAGTCGAACCAGGCGGGCCAGGATGAGGGCCTTACGGGCCACGTCGCGCCCACTCAGATCCTCGCGCGGATCGGGCTCGGTGTATCCCAGCGCACGGGCCTGGGTGACGGCGGCGGCGTAGGGCTCGCCGCGCTCCAGTTGGGCGCAGAGATAGCCCAGCGTGCCGCTGAAACAGCCCGCGATGCTCGTGACGCGGTCGCCGGTATCGAGCAGATAGCGCAGCGTGGCGATGACGGGCAAGCCCGCGCCGACGGTGGCCTCGCAGCGCAGGCGCGGATGTGCGAGGAACTCCTTCGCCTCGTTCCAGGCCCCGGTCAGCGGGATCTTGTTGGCCAGCACGACGCCGCAACCGGCTTCAAGCGCGGACCGCAATGTGGGCGCCGTTTTGGGGGAAGCGGTCACGTCGACCAGGATGGCGTCGCTGCGCAATGCATTTTCCAGCTCGCTTAGCGGACGAGTTTCTTTCAATTCATCCAGCGTACCGCCGTTGGCCGTGGCTTGGAGCGCAGCCTGCAGCTCCTCATCGGTCAAGCCGTCGGGATCGAAGAGCAGCCCGCTGATGTCGGCCAGCGCGATGGGCGTGAGCCGCAACCCGGCCCGTTCGTCCAGCGCGACGCGGTTATCCAGAATCTGGCGCAGCAGTGCGCTGCCCACATTGCCCAGCCCCAGGAATATGAGGGGCACCTCGCGGTTCATCGTCGCCATAGAAACCTCCTCTCACTCTCACCCACATATACAAAAACCCCGCACCCTCTTGGGGCGCGGGGATTTTTATTTCTTCCCACGTGGTTCCACCCAAGTTCCGCAGAGTGCATAGAAAGTCAGCCTCTGCGACTCTCGAAGGCGATAACGGGCCTTAACCGAAGCTCCATACTTTCGCGGCTCTGGCACCGACGATTTGGGGAGCCTGCTCGCGGGTGGTTTTCCCGTCGTTTCGGTCGAGAGGGCTTTCAGCCGATGACCCTCTTTCTCTGTGACCTCCGCGGACGGTACTCGTCCCGGTCAACACTTTGCGAATTTAGACTTGGCGTGAGATTATAACATCTGTGGCGAGACTTAGCAAGCTTTCACGA